>NZ_JBFSUV010000017.1:2437-73354 GCF_041467515.1 Vibrio sp. 10N.247.311.12 | reverse complement strand
TCTCGTGTCTCGTGTCTCGTGTCTCGTGTCTCGTGTCTCGTGTCTCGTGTCTCGTGTCTCGTATCTCAAATATCTTTTCTTCCACGCACAAAAAAGAGCACCGAAGTGCCCTTATTAGATTTTAAGCTAGCTATTAATAACTAACGATTATTGCCATATAGCTGAAAGTGAATCCATCAGGCCGCTCGTTGCACCTTGTGACTGCAGTGCTTGAAGAATGATGGGTGCAAATGTTGTAACCATTGATGGATCCATACCTAATCCAGAAAACGCACTTTCAACGGCACCCTGTGAGCTTAGTAGCGATGATAGACCAGTAGACTCAAGGCTCGACATACCCGGAATAAGTGTCGCGAGTTCTTTGTTGTCGGCTGTGCCAAGAGAGTTTTGTGCAAGGGCTAACATTGAACCAATACCGCCAACTGCTTGGTCGCTGGTAACAGAAGCTTGGTCAGCTACCGTATCCACAAGCGGTGTTGTTTCGTTCTGCTGAGACCACATATTCACTGCAGCCATCAGTGCAGTTTGGGATAGTTGGGAATAGTTGGTATCTGATGATGAACTGGTTTGTTCAGAGTCGCTAGTGCTAGCGCAAGAGACAACAGCAAGGCTGCTTAAAACTGTGATGAGTACTTTCTTCATTATTCGTCCTTAAGTAATAAAGTAATTTACTCTTTCACTATAAACGAAAAACGGCGATGTAGTCACATCGCCGTTGGATTATTTCAATTTTATTTACCTATAGTATTTTGTTTTACTAAAGGTTTTTATAAAAATTAAAGAATTGCTAGAAGTTCTACTTCAAATACTAGAGCAGCAAATGGTGGGATTGCAGCACCTGCGCCACGCTCACCGTATGCTAGATCTTGAGGGATGTATAGCTTCCACTTAGAGCCAACAGGCATCATTTGTAGAGCTTGTACCCAACCTTGAATTACGCCAGTTACTGGGAATTCAGCAGGTTGACCGCGAGATACAGAGCTGTCGAAAACAGTACCGTCAGTTAGTTCGCCGTGGTAGTGAACACGTACTTGCTTGTCTGCAGTTGGGATTTCGCCAGTACCTTCAGTTAGTACTTCGTACTGAAGACCAGACTCAAGAACCGTTACTTCTGAACGAAGAGCGTTGTCAGCTAGGAAAGCTTCGCCGTCAGCAGCAGCAGCTTTAGCTAGTTCTTGACGTGCAGCTTCACCACGAGTGTGTAGCTCTTGTAGTGCGTTGTTGATTTCGTCAACTTCGATAGCTGGCATGTCGCCAACTAGAGCTGTTGCGATACCAGCAGCGATTGCGTCAACGTTTAGGCCTTCAAGACCAGAACCAGCAAGTTGTTGGCCCATTTGTAGACCGATACCGTAGCTAGCTTTTTGCTCTACAGTTTCAAATTTTACTTCAGACATGAAAAGTCACTCTTTTTGTCAGTACGAAAAGGGTAAGAATACCAGTATTAGCAGCGTGAAGAAACGGCTAGTCCCTGATCACTTGCGCTTTACCGTGCCCAAATCACAGCCATGTCAATTTTCTCGCTTTGGGCCTTGTTGTGACGGAAAGATCTATACTGTTGGTACTTTGGTTTTTATACTGTAGTTATTCAATGTATAGGACGCAGTGGTATGAATCGTCGTCAAAAGAAAAAACAGAAAGTTGACCACTTAGCAGAATTCAAGGATCGACTGAATCAGGTCAAAGAGAAATTGAGTTCGATCGATGTGAAGAAATTGAAAACCTCGACAGCGCAAACTTGGGGCTCATTGCCGAAGTTACACCAAAGACTGTTGATGGTGATTTCTCCGATCGTACTGATATTACTTTTTGTGCCGCTACCAGAACCTAAAGTAGACACAGCTCCAACAACATCGCGCGTTGAGCTTGAAATAAACACCGTCGGCTTAAGCGAACAGCAAAATGCCAAGAGCAGTTCATCAGAACCGAGTAACAAAAATTGGCAGGAGTACCTTGTTAAGCAAGGGGATACGTTAGCGCAGGTTTTTCGAAACAACGATTTGCCATTGTCTGACTTGAATGCGTTAGTGCGTATTGAAGGTGCAGATAAGCCACTCAGTCAGATTCGTAAAGGCCAACTGGTTCGTTTCAAACTTGCTGAAACTGGGCAGTTGGACATTCTTCAGCTAGAGAAAGGCGATACTTCGGTGATGTTCTTCCGCTTATCCGATGGTGGCTTTGGTCGCAGTAAGTAGATGAATAGTGAGCCTGAGTTAAAGCGCTTCACCAGACACAGATAAACGATAGAAAAGAGCTAAGCATTAGCTCTTTTTTTTGGTCGCTTGAAAGGGGCGAGTGGCAAGATGATAAGCATGATTCCGATAAAGGTTAATGTATCCGGAATCTCATCGAACCATATTGCACCTATTAGCGCGACAAACACCAATCCTGAATACTCAGCTAAGGCAATTTGGCTAGAGTGTGCTTTTTGATAGGCAGCAACTGCAAGGCCGTTGTAACTTAAGATTAGCGTCGCACTCAGGGCTATGTATCCCAAATGCTCCACAGACACTGGCTGCCAGTATAAGAAGCACAGTACTAATGAGGCTGGAATAGAGAATAAGGTTGTCCACCACAGCGTAGTGACCACCGTTTGCTCACTAGGAAGCTTTCTTACGAGTACATTAAAGAGTGCGAGAGTGAGTGCTGTACCCAAAGCAAACAGTGCTGCCCAATGAAATTGTGATGGCCTTAAGACAATCAGTGCACCGATGAAACCTATGGTAGTGGCGATCACCTTCCCAAGTGCAGGCTGCTCTTTGAGTAGAAATATAGAAAGAGGCAACATCAATAGGGGAGCCACGTAAAACACAGCGTTGGCGGTTGCTAAAGATAAATGAGTGATTGCCACAACCATACACCCGCTACCAATTAATATTAGTTGGCCTCGAATGAAGGTTACCTTAGCCTGCTGTAAGCGCCGTTGTTCTTTTTTCTGCTGTAGCCACAAAGGGGTGATGATGAGCAGAGATATCAACTGTCGGAAACAAATATACTGTAAGGGCGGTACTTCGCCATTTAACAGCTTTACCGCTACGTCGGAAAGCGAGGCAAACAAGTTACCTGCAACCAACAATAGAATACCGGCAGTGATATTCGTCATTATTTTTCTAATCTCATGTCTATATGAGGAATGTCATCTTCGAGGTACATATCCGAGATGGTGTTGAAGCCGTGGCTCGCATAGAAGTTTTCTAGGTGTTGCTGCGCGCCAATATCAATGGCCGTATTTGGCCAAAGAGCCTCGCAGCGTGTTAATGCTTCTTTGATTAATTGATGCCCCAAGCCACCACCTCTTGCCGATTGCTTGGTTGCGACTCGACCGATGCTGGTGTTGTCGTAAGAGGTACCTGGTGGTAATAAACGTGCACACGCTACCAACTCTTCATCAGCATAGCCAAGCAGGTGCTCAACACCCGCGAGTGTATCTTTACCGTCCAGCTCTG
This sequence comes from Vibrio sp. 10N.247.311.12, assembly GCF_041467515.1. NCBI lineage: Bacteria > Pseudomonadati > Pseudomonadota > Gammaproteobacteria > Vibrionales > Vibrionaceae > Vibrio > Vibrio sp. 10N.247.311.12. The sequence goes on along the minus strand of NZ_JBFSUV010000017.1, from coordinate 69,908 downwards.
GATAAGGACAAGTCTGCTCGACCACAAATACATCGACTCTTAATTTAAGTAGTTGATAAAGCTGTTGTGTTGAGAGTTCAGAAAAAGGAATTGAGTGCCAAGTGATCATGTTTACATCCAGAGATTATCGATGCTCTGAATGTACTATGCGCGATGATTGTTGGCATTAACTATTGTTAATTCGACCTTTAATTCTGCTCAGGCTGATTGCGGTTATTCCTAGGTAGGCTGCAATTTGATTGTCGTTCAAGCGCTGCTCAAGGTCGGGATAGTGCTCGAAGAACAGCTGATAGCGTTGCTCTGGTGTATAGAGCAGCATGAAGCGTTCTTTGTTTTCCTTATGCATCAGTTGTGTTTCTAACAGCTTTAAATACAAAGGATTATTTGATGCACGCCACTCGATAACCGCATTCATTGGCAGCTCTAACATGGTGATGGGTGTCAGCGTTTCTAATAGGTAAGGAGAGGCTTGGTTCTTTATCAGACTCTCAAAGCCGATGATCCAATCTTGTTCCCAATAGAACTCTTTGCTGTATTGCTTACCATCATCAGTGAGGTAGCAGGCATGGCACAAGCCTTCAAGTACAAAGTAGATTGAACTCGCCATCTCACCTTGATTGATCAAGATGTGTCTGGTTGGCAGCTCAAGTGGCTTGGCGACAGCGAGTAGAGATTCAATCTGGCTTTCAGAGAAGTCGAAGCTTTGCAGTTGTTCGATAAAAGAGGTGTGCATGAAAATAACCTATCCCAAATAAGTGCCGAAATCATCGCACTTATTTGGAGAGAGGTACAGAGCAGGATAAATCAGAGGCGTGCGTGTTGCTCTAGGTAATCTTGAGCAAGTTCTCTGCCCATGTATTTACCTAAGGTCTTCAATGGAACCTTCTTAAGGTTCACCACAATCAAGCCATCCAAGGCATCATTAAACGATGGGTCGACATTAAAACACACCAGTTTACCGTTCATCCCTAGATATTGGCGCAGCAGTACCGGCAGGCCTTTACCTTGCTCCATGCGTGCTAACACTTTAGAGAGCAGAGGCACACTCGCCAGTGAAGAGAGCAGGTGATTTTGCCAGAACACATGACTGCTGGTATTGAGTGGTGACGAAGGTGAAACCAAATTCGCCTTTTCCTCATCATAATGGTGGATTGATAACGTGGTCGCGATCAACAGACGCGCATTGTGGCTGTAATCATTGCTGATACTGACTGGGCCGAACAGATGGGTATATTGAGGGTGACGAGACACAAAGGTCGCAATGCCTTTCCACAATAGTAACAGTGAGTTCAGGCTCTTTTGGTAAGGTTTACTTACTACCGATCGCCCAAGCTCAATGCTGTTTTCTAGAGTATCAATGAATTCTTGGTTGTAGTTAAACAGGCTACGAGAGTAGAGCTGATCAAGCCCGTGCTCAGCGATGAGTTTGTCGACCATACCGAGTCGATACGCGCCAACCAGTTCTGCCTTGGTTTTATTCCACACAAACAGTTGATGGTAGTAAAGGTCATACTCATCTAAATCACAGGCCAGCCCGCTGCCTTCTCCGACTTCTCTAAAGCTTTCTTCTCTTACTCGACCAATCTCGCGCATTAAGTTAGGAATAGATTGGCTTGGTGTGCAGTAGACCTCAAAGTTCCCTTGCTCGAGCAGTTTCATCTCTTCAGGGAGTGAGTCTATCTCTATTGATAAGACTTCTGGTGGAATAGGCGCTATCACTTGGGTATCGAAAGAGGGCGCGTGGATTGGCGTGTTCGGACTATCTTGTTGACTCATTAGATAGGTATTAAGTCGTAGGTAGTTGACGATATCCATCTCTTTTTCAAACGATTTTATCTCTGAATACGGAATCGATGAGCCAATCGAGATAGAGATAGTTGTCGCTTGTTTATTAAGAAGTTCACGCCCGAGTAGAGCGGTTCTCAACAGTGGATGAACACGACCCGCTTGATAGAAAAGCTCACTGTTCTTGCCATTGATAAAGATAGGTACCGTGGTGGCTTGGTGACGTTTGACGAATTTCGCTACCGACTTGCTCCACTCGATGTCTGTCAGTGTTTTTGCCCCTTTACGGTAGCTTGATACTTCACCTGCTGGGAATACAATCAATAGTCCACCATCAGCCAAATGACGATTGGCATCTCGAATCGCTTTGGCATTGGTGCGTTTCGATTCTTTACTGTTAAAGACATCGACACCGATGAAAAGATCATCCAGTTCAGGCAGGCGCTTAAGTAACTCATTGGCCAGCACCTTCACATCCTTTCTTACTGATCCTACGAGATCGGCAAGGATCACGCCTTCGATGGCGCCAAGCGGGTGGTTCGCCACAATCACGACAGGCCCTTCTTCCGGGATGTTTTCCGTGCTTCCCGATGCAACCGAGTAGTCGATATTGAGCGCCGACAGAGTGTAATTCATGAATTCGAAGCTAGATAACTCGTTTTTACGATCTTGGTATAGTCGGTCTAGCTTAGATAGCCCAGTTGCCCACTCGACAACAGACTCACCTAAACCAAAAGGCGTGTAACGTGGTAAACGAAAAGGACTATCAATCATAATGAAATTACCTTACTTAATCAGTTGCGGCCAAACTTTATCGGCTTGTTGAATATGCTGTGCTTGGTCTTGTTCCCAGCGCTGCTTAATCTCTTGGTCGTAGTTGAGGTAAAGCTTGTTATCAACAATCGTCCATTGATGTGGGTCACTCGGTGCAAAGTCGCTCTTCGCTGATACTGCCCAAGCGCAATAGCCACCATATTGAGGGGCATATTTTTCAGGATTATTAACAAATAAAGTCAGATTCTTTTCAGAAGAGAAATACCAATCCGCCCCTTTGTACTCGGTGCTGAATTTGTTACTGCCTTCGATGGGCTTGCCTGAAGTGAAATAAGCCACAGTGTCGTAGCCATCGAGCGCCTTACTGCTAAAGAATCCTGTGTAGATTTCATCGGCGGCAAATACGTACGGGCTAACAAGTAGCATGACCATAGTTAATAGTTTTCTCATGATGGACTCCATCTATAGATTGATTACGGGTGATAAATCGAAGGTAAAGCGCTGTTGATTTATCTGGCATGGCTTAATGGGTTCACAAGGCGAGCCGGGTGCATAAAACATCGAGGCTTGGCCGTGTAGATTGCGTAAGTGTGTAAAGCTCACCGTATGTGCGTCTTCACGATGCATACAGGTCGCTAAATGAGGCTGTTCGCTATGATGGTGAGAGTGAAATTGAAGTAAGTTCTGCTGATTCTTACCTGTTGTCATAAGCTGATCGTATTTTGCTTGTCGGTAGGCTTGTACTCGCTCTAAATCAACACCGGATGAGAAGAGTGGAGAATCAGTGTCGACGATGTGCTGTTGAATACCATCCCACATGTAGGCGATAACCAAACCATTGTTCTGAGTTAAATTCGGCGCGAAAGCCAACAAGGTAAATGGAGCAAAAGAGTGCAGGTCGAGCTTATGAAATGCTTCAGAGAGCTGACTGATGTTACGACTCGATGATAGATTCTTGAGTAACAAACCACGGCTGACTAAAGGTCCAACAGGGACTATGCCTTGATAGTTATTGAGTAGGCATAGCGAAAGCCCGAACTCATTGATACTGATCCAGCTACCACCGCCAGTTGGGTCGAGTGGCATGATGATATCGACGCCGTTAACTCGATATTGTTTAGGTGGCATTGCCAGTGCTCGCGTCTTTTGTTCGTCACGGTTAAAAAAGACCTGATAACCATTTTCTTCAAGCAGCCAAGATACTGAACACATGATTATTGCTCCCTCAGATAGCTGCTGGTGGTTGGGGCATAACCAAAGGTATTGCATGTTTCGACATCAAGAAAGGTCGTGATCACCTTGATCATCGCATAGTGATGATTGGCATGTAGAGCAGCAAAGGTGACCTCTCTTTCTAACGTAGAAGGCAGGCTGGCGAATACTTGTGTATCCATTGAAACTTCGGTTTGGATCATGATAGGCGCTTCGAGATCTCTGCGGTCTAATCGTTCAAGCCAGTTGATCACGTAATGGATCTCTTTCAATGCAATCGACCTGTCGAATTCGACGGGGTGACCACGACGACGAGTGTTGTAATCAACGGTCGCATTCTCTTTTAAAATCAGAGCGTGAAAAAGATCGAGCGTGTGACGAGTATGCTCACCAATAGAGCTTGTGACGTGCGGCTTTGCTCGTGTCAGATAGTCGCTGTCAGATATCGCTAACAAAAACTCTAAACCCTGATTCAATATTTCTACCGCTCCCTTGATACTAGGAGAGAAAGAAGTAAGGGAGCTCGGTTGGGCTATGGGGTTCATTCATGATCCTCGTACAAAGTTAATCGGTGGTCGGATATTGTTGAACAAGACGTCGCTCTTCTTGCCACGCGTTAAATAAGCTCTTAAAAGAAGGAGGCTGGTGGCCTCTTTGTTTTTGTTGAGCGCCAATATCAAAAAGAATGCGGTATTGCAGGAGTAGCGTCGAAAATATCTCTCGCAGCGGAGTGTTGCGATCCCAGATATGTCCAGCCTCACTGCTTGCGCCATTGACCTCAAGAATCGTGAAATCCTCACCGTTCATTAGGCTGTACATGTCTTTAAACTTGACGTCGAGTCGACCAAAGTGAAAGCCATCGAAGTCGTCGAATATCTCGTCTAAGCGTTCTGTTAGAGCCTGAGTGATGTATTGATTACCGTCTCGGAAGATACAGCCACGGCTATGGCTGCCTGCAAACGCGAGTTGGAACTCTTCACCCTCTGCGAGCACTTGATCCAATTTATCTTCATGCCTTGGTAGATACAGGTGGCTGAGTTGCCCAGCGCGCGGGCTGTTTTCAATTAACTGCTTGAGTGTCGACTTGCCATCACCCATCACCATTGGCGCATATTTGAGTGTGATCGAGATGATCTCACCTTGCTTTTTATTTGGGTAACGAACGTAGAAAACACCCGCTTCGGCTTGATAAGGCGCCTTTTTCTGCAATAGAAAGCGAGCATTATTTGGGAAAGATTCAATATATTGCTCAAGTTGATCTTGGTTGTTGATCAGCTTTACGCCAACACCTCGACAGCCAAGATCCGGCTTAGCCACGATAGGGAAATCAAGATCCGTTTGTATGAGTGCGCTGCGTGCGTCTTCGGCTTGTTTTTTACTGCCGAGATCCGTTTTGGTTAGGGTTATAAACGGTGAGATCCAACGCTGACTTGAAGATCCGGCAAGGCTCAGTATCTCGTGTTTCGATTCGCCGACCATACCACTGAGTTTAATGCTCGGGTTGGCGATGAGTGGTAGCGCCCAATCAAAGTGCCGTAACCCTTGCATCAGGCTTTGAATCACTACTGGAGTGTAGAAGAACCACGTCGGAAGAAACTCGTAAGGAGAGACACTACGCACGGTATCTTTTTCAAGCAGGGGCATGCCTGCATTAATTTGATGTGCTGGAATGATGTGAATATCTTGCGGTGAACTCATGATAATCCTCTAGAGTAGGTTCTATTCATTAATCGATTACCGACAAACAGCAAAGCGATGGCGCACGTGATGACGATCCATTGATATTCAGAGGCTTGCAGCCACGCTGATGTCCCTAAATAGTAGATGGCAGAGAAGACAATGCCAGTCCAGAGCGCAGTTGCGCTGATGACGGCAAATAAGAAAGTAGGCAGTGGGATGGCGAAAAAGCCACTCAGAGTAAAACCAACGGTGCGTAGCCCAGGAATAAAGCGGATAACAAAAAGGCTGCTGAATGCGTTTTGGCGTAATTTGGTACGAAGCGAACGAAAGTACTTATTAGTGAGGGCTTTATATCGAACACCTCGGAAGTAACGTCCTGATTTACCCAGGTAATAAAGACCGAGATCACCCGTGGCAATACCGATGAAAATAGCAAGCAGCGCATATTGAGGAAGTATTAGACCTTGAGTCGCGATACCTGCCGCCGTAACAATCGCAAGATCTTCAAGCAGATAAGAAAGCGCGATGATGCCAAGCATCAGCCATAGCAGCGACTCCTCCCCTGAATGTAACCATGCTTGAATGCTCTCGACGGTGCTCATTAAATGTCCTTATCTATCCTATAGATGAATGGCTTAACCACCATTCATTGAGTGTAGTAAATTAAATAGACAGGAGGAGCAGATAAAAACTTACAGCTGATTAGTGTTTTTTTGTGTTGGATTCATTCAATTGGTGGTTTGAGTCGTGCTGTTTGACTGCTGTTTGACTGCTGTTTGACTGCTGTTTGACTGCTGTTTTGAAGCTGAAGGCGTGGCATTTGGAAGCGGGTTGAACGAGAGTTTGTCGTTCGAAAATTAGGGCTTTGGGCTGAACATTTAGAAGAAAAGAAAAAGGCTGAGTCGTAAAACTCAGCCTTTCAGAACGTTAACTATGGATTACTTAAGCAATCTATTTAGTTAGGTCAATCTGGTAAACAGCAAAACCAACATCGTCAGTCGCAACACGTTTCATCGGGTATTGACCTTTCTCTTTAATGAACTCTGCTGCTTTGTCGCTTGGAGATGTTTCAAAGCGGATATCTAGCTTGTTATCCGTTTTGATTGGTGCAAATGACCAATTGTTATCTGCGCTTGGGCTCACTTGACCTTGTTCTTTGCTTACGCGAGAGATGTAGTTTGCAAGAACAGTACGGTTCTCATCTGGTGCATCAAATGCGATGAAGTCTTCACCTGTGCCTGGGAACTTAGCGCTGTATGCACGGTAGTTGTTGGTTGCGATCAGGAAGTCTTGCTTCATGTCGATTGGCTTACCTTGGTAAGTTAGGCCAACAATACGCTGTGAGTCAGGGTTAACCACTTTACAGTTTGCATCGTATTTCGCAGGTTGAGTTACGTCGATTTGGTAATCAACACCGTCGATAACATCGAAGTTGTAAGTGCGGAAGTTATCCCACTCGATCAACTGTTGTGGTGCTGTTGAGTTAACATCAACTTGGTTGAATTGACCAGCAGAACACTCAAGCCACTCTTTTACTTCGTGACCTGTTACCTTCATCGCAACTAGTGTGTTCGGGTAAAGGTATAAGTCAGCTGCGTTACGGAATGTCAGTTGACCAGATTCAACTTCAGTGAAGTTCGCTGGGTCATTCTTACGGCCACCAGCTTTGAATGGTGCAGCCGCGGAAAGTACTGGCGTACCATCTAGGTCAGGGTCACCTTGGATGAACTGTTCAACGTAATCTTTCTGTGCAAGGTTAACGATTTGAACTGTTGGATCGTCTTGTACTAGAGACAAGAAGCTGTACATCACATCGTCTGCTTTACCAATCGGTTGGTTAACAAACTCACGAGTACCAGCGTGGTCTTTTTCTAGTGCTGTTACGATGCCTTCATCAGCCGCAGCAAGAGATTTCTTCTCGATCTTGTCGTAGATAGGGCGTGCTTCTGATTGGCCTTTAACGACTTCCCACTTACCGTCTTTTTGTGCCAGTGTTAGGTCCATAACACCAACGTGGCTACCCCAACGACCTGGCATTACTGCCGCAACGCCGTTCATTGTGCCCGTTTCGTTGTCGATGCCTTGAATGTCATCAAAACCTTTACCTGGGAACACTGCGTGAGAGTGGCCGAATGCGATCGCATCAATGCCATCTACTTCAGATAGGTAGAACGTTGAGTTCTCTTCGCCATTTTTGTATGGGTCAGTTGATACGCCTGAGTGAGGGATAGCAACGATAACTTCAGCGCCTTCCGCTTTCATTTGAGGCACTAACTCGTTAGCCGTCTCAATGATGTCACGAGCGATTACTTTACCTTCAAGGTTCTTCTTATCCCACGTCATGATTTGTGGCGGAACGAAACCGATGTAGCCGACTTTTACTTCATGCTCTACGCCTGCAGTATCTTCAAACGTGTGCGTCTTGATGATGTAAGGTGTGAAGTAGTGTTCTTTGGTTTTTGCGTCGTAAACGTTAGCACTGATGTACGGGAAATCAGCGTCGTTGATTGACTCTTCTAGGAAATCAAGACCGTAGTTGAATTCGTGGTTACCTATGTTTGCAGCGTCGTAGCTTAGCTGGTTCATAGCTTTGTATGCAGGGTGAACTTCACCCGCTTCGATGCCTTTGTCTGCCATGTAGTCACCCATTGGGCTACCTTGCAGCAAGTCACCGTTATCAACTAATACGCTGTTGGTTACTTCGTTTTGAGCTTCTTTTACTAGAGTTGCAGTACGTGCTAAGCCGATTTTTTTCGATGGCTTGTCTTTGTAGTAATCGTAATCCATTAGGTTGGTATGGATGTCCGTTGTCTCTACGACACGTAATTTAATCACTTCATCGGTATCTGGTGTTGTTGTGCAGCCTGCTAAAGTCAAACCAAGACCCGCAAGTACAGCCAATGACAAAGGTTTCATTGCAACTTTCATTTTGTAGCTCCAAAGTGGATAGTAGAAAATTCGTTGCGTAATGTAACAAAACCGAATGAAACAATGATTACAACGAATGTTAATTCGTGACTTAGATCGATTACTTTATGGTGTTCTGCAAGACGCCTCCCAAAGCTGCTTAATCAATGCGCAACTGATATCGATAATATTAGTCCATTCATTTCACCTGCTTATCGGTAAATTCAATCCCTTATCAGCTTTTCGAATAAAAAATGAAATTTTAGAATTTCCAGTAATATGAGAGGCTCGTCATAATGCCTATATCAAGGACGTATCGGGCAGATGAATAGCAAGGATAGCTCAAAACGAAGCTTCTGTTTTCTTCTAGTGCCAATACTCCCATTCACTCAAGTGGATGAGTTAAATCCCTTGCTTGGCAAGACCAAGTAATGAATTGCTCGTAACGCGAGCCTTAAAGGAAGCACTGAAATGGACCAAGAACGTTTAACCCACCTAAAACAGCTCGAAGCGGAAAGTATTCATATTATCCGTGAAGTGGCGGCTGAGTTTGATAACCCAGTGATGATGTACTCCATCGGAAAAGATTCTTCTGTGATGCTTCATTTAGCTCGCAAAGCGTTTTATCCAGGCAAGATTCCATTCCCGCTATTGCATGTAGATACGGATTGGAAATTTCGCGAGATGATTGAGTTTCGTGATCGTACGGCTAAAAAGTACGGCTTCGACCTTTTAGTACATAAGAACCCAGAAGGTATTGAGATGGGTTGTAGCCCATTTGTACATGGTTCTTCGAAGCACACTGACATCATGAAAACACAGGGCCTTAAGCAGGCGTTAAACAAGTATGGGTTCGATGCGGCTTTTGGTGGTGCGCGTCGTGATGAAGAAAAATCTCGTGCGAAAGAACGTGTTTATTCTTTCCGTGATAAGAACCATACGTGGGATCCAAAAAACCAGCGTCCAGAGCTTTGGCACACCTACAACGGTCAGGTTAATAAGGGCGAAAGCATTCGTGTCTTCCCGCTATCTAATTGGACTGAGCTCGATATCTGGCAATACATCTATCTAGAGAGCATCGATATTGTTCCACTTTACCTTTCAGACAAACGCCCTGTAGTTGAGCGTGATGGCATGCTGATCATGGTTGATGATGACCGTATGGAGCTGCAAGAAGGTGAAGTGATTGAAGAGAAAAGCGTTCGTTTTCGTACTTTAGGCTGTTACCCATTAACCGGAGCGGTTGAATCTGAGGCGAATACGCTAACGGGCATTATTGAAGAGATGCTGGTGGCGACGTCTAGTGAGCGTCAAGGTCGAGCGATTGACCATGATCAGTCGGGCTCTATGGAGCTGAAAAAGCGCCAAGGTTATTTCTAAGAATCTAAGGAAAGAAAAATGAATAGTGCAGTAGAAGCCGAATTGGCTGAACTAGGGATTGAAGGTTATCTAAGTCAGCATCAGCATAAATCTATGCTTAGATTTTTAACTTGTGGCTCGGTAGATGACGGTAAAAGTACGCTAATCGGTCGCTTACTCCATGATACAAAACAGATTTATGAAGATCAGCTAGCGGCGGTTCACTCGGATAGCCAACGAGTGGGAACGACAGGTGAGAAACCTGATTTGGCACTGCTTGTTGATGGTCTGCAGGCTGAGCGTGAGCAAGGGATCACGATCGATGTGGCTTACCGCTACTTCTCGACTCAAAAACGTAAGTTCATTATTGCTGATACTCCTGGGCATGAGCAGTATACGCGCAACATGGCAACAGGCGCTTCAACGTGTGATCTGGCGGTGATCTTGATTGATGCTCGTAAGGGCGTTCTGGATCAAACACGTCGTCACTCGTTTATCTCTAACCTGCTTGGTTTGAAGCATTTCATCGTTGCTGTAAACAAGATGGATCTTGTGGAGTATTCACAAGATCGTTTTGAAGAGATTCGCGATCAGTATCTAGAGTTTGCAGAAAACCTAGAAGGTGAAACCAATATTCAGATCTTGCCAGTATCGGCGCTTGAAGGCATCAACGTTGCTGCACCAAGTAAAGAGCTTGCATGGTTCGAAGGCCCATCTCTGCTAGAAGTGTTAGAGAACGTCGACATTGACCAAAAGCGTTCGGCAGGTGAATTCCGATTCCCAGTTCAGTACGTCAATCGTCCTAACTTAGACTTCCGCGGTTTTGCTGGCACCGTTGCCTCTGGCCGTGTCAGTGTCGGTGATGAAATCAAGGCGCTGCCGTCGGGTAAAACCTCTAAGGTTGCACGCATTGTAACTTTTGATGGTGATTTGGAGTCTGCGCAAGCGGGCTTGGCAGTAACACTGACCCTTGAAGATGAGATTGATATCAGTCGTGGTGATTTGATTGTGTTAGAAAACGCGCAGATTGAATCCACTAACCACGTATTGGCTGACATCGTGTGGATGACAGAGCAACCATTGCAACCGGGCAAAGCTTACGACATCAAGATCGCAGGCAAGAAAACCGTTGGTCAGGTTGAAACGGTTCGTCACCAATACGACATCAACAACCTATCGACTCACGCTGTCGATGAGTTGCCATTGAATGGTATTGGTTTGTGTGAATGGTCATTGAACGAGACTGTCGCGCTGGATAAATACCGTGAAAGTGCCGATACCGGTGGCTTCATCGTTATCGACCGACTAACCAACGTGACGGTTGGCGCGGGTTTGATTCGAGACCGTTTGGACTCTGTTGAACAGCAAGTCGGTAACTTCTCTGCATTTGAACTTGAGTTCAACGCATTGGTTCGCAAACATTTCCCTCATTGGGATGCCAAAGATCTAAGCCAACTACTGAAGTCATAAACGACCAAGTAACAGCTTATTGAATCAGGCGGAAACCGATCGTTTCCGCCATAAAGGACGGGTATATGTGGCAACAAGGATTTGTATTAGCGATTTTGCTCGGCATTATTACTTGCCTGCTCGTTACCCGTATTAAGCCAAGCTTTATCTTTGCTGGCGCGGCGTTTATTGCTTTTATGGCTGGCATGATCGACTTGTCGAGCTTGGCTAATAACTTCACTAACTCCTCGTTACTGACTTTAATTCTTCTGATCCTCGCATCAAGTGCGTTGGAGAAAACTCGCTTAATCAGCTGGGTTAGCCGCAATATCTCTGAAGGTAGGCTAGGTACCGTGGTTGCGAAGTTGGGTATTTCTACAGCGTTACTTTCTTCTTTTACTAATAACACCGCGGTGGTTGTTTCTTTGATCGGGGCGATCAAACGTAATCAACAGCACGCGCCGTCTAAGTTACTTATCCCTTTGTCATACGCTGCCATCTTAGGTGGCACCCTGACATTGATCGGCACCTCTACCAATTTGATCATCAATAGTTTTGTTGAAGATGCAGGTTTACCGAGCTTAAACTTTTTCACACCTACCTTGATCGGTTTAGCGGTTTTGGTCGGTGGGGTATTGATCCTTATTCCTCTTAGCTATTTTCTACCCAGCTACGATGATGGTTCTCAAGATGATCTGCCTTACTTTCTCGAGGCGCGAGTTGAGCCAGGTTCTCCATTAGTTGGCCGTAGCGTCAGTGAAAATAATCTTAGAGCTCTTAGAAAACTGTTCTTAGCCGAAGTGATTCGAGACGGTAAAACCACCGCGTCGATTGACCCTGATTTTATTCTTCAAGCTCGTGACCGATTGCTGTTTTGTGGTGATGTTGAGAGCGTGGCGACACTGCAAGAAATTCAAGGACTGACTCTGTTTGGTCAGCATCATTTGAATGGCCAGAGCTTTGTTGAAGTGGTGGTGAGTTCATCAGCAAGTTTTTGTAACAAAACCCTGAAAACTAGCCAGTTTAGAGACCGTTTCGATGCGGTTGTGGTTGCTATTCGTCGTGGCCATGAACGCCTAGAAGGTGGGCTAGGGAATATCACATTGACCGCTGGTGATACCTTGATTTTGGTTCCAGGTAAACGCTTTGAAGAACAGCGCCAACAACACAACAAAGAGTTTGTGTTGATGAATGACTTGGATTCGAGTGCCAAGCTTGATGCCGATAAATCGACGTTCGTGTTGCTCGGCTTTGCTAGCGTGATTGGTTTAGCCCTTATCGATGCAGTACCTATTATCAAAGGCTTAGCTGGTTTTCTACTGTTGCTGGTGGCATTTGGCGTGGTGCAACTGGGTGAGCTCCGCCGCCGTTTCCCAGTCGATATTGTGGTGATCGTGGGCTCTGCACTTTCTATTGCTCAACTGATGATTTCATCGGGTTTATCTGAGCGGATGGGGCTGATGTTTATGGAGGCGTTTAATGGCTGGGGCGTATTCGGTGCGTTAGTTGCTACCTACTTTATGACTTTGGTTTTGACAGAGCTGGTGACCAATAATGCGGCTGCAGCACTCTCATTTCCGATTGGCTACAGTATGGCAGTAGGTTATGGCGTTGACCCTATGCCGTTCATCATGGCGGTACTGTTTGGTGCCAGTGCCAGTTTTATCTCTCCATACGGCTACCAAACCAACTTACTTGTTTATAGCGTAGGTAATTACCATTTAACGGATTATCTGCGTATCGGCATTCCAATCTCGATTGTATATTCGGGCTTGGTGCTGACCCTAATTCCTTATTTTTTCCCATTTTAATGCTGTTTATTTAAAGGACTAATTATGACCGCAGTACTCAAACCCAAAGATGAGAATGTTGTGTGGCATCAACACTCGATTGATAAAACATTTCGCGCGGATCTGAAATCACAAAAGCCAGCCGTGCTCTGGTTCACGGGGTTGTCTGGTTCTGGTAAATCGACAGTCGCTGGAGCATTAGAAAATCGCTTGGCACAGCTTGGTTACCATACTTATTTATTGGATGGCGACAATGTGCGTCATGGATTATGTAGTGACCTTGGCTTCTCTGAGCAAGATCGTCGAGAGAACATCCGTCGTATTGGTGAGCTTGCTAAATTGATGGCAGATGCAGGCTTGATCGTGTTGTCAGCCTTTATTTCTCCGCATCAAGCTGAAAGGCAACTCGTGAGAGATTTATTGCCGGAAGGTGAGTTTCTTGAGGTGTTCGTCAATACGCCATTAGAGGTTTGCGAACAGCGTGATCCTAAAGGTCTGTATAAGAAAGCACGTGCCGGAGAAATCCCGAACTTCACAGGTATTAGTTCAGTGTACGAAGCGCCTCTGAACCCTGAGATTGATCTACCTGCAGGTGAGAAGACACTCGATGAATTGGTCGAACTGTGTATTGATGCGTTGGAGAAGCGAAATATTTTAGCCAATTGAGATCGTTGGTACGACTAAGGCTGTTCACTTACTTATCGACTTATTCATGACTGATAAGTAGTACAGCCTTGGTTTACCGAGACAAGAAACCTATCCCCTAGATTCTCTTTATTCCTCTTAATACTTCACTTCTTACATCGTCTATTTTAGCTCCGTCGAGTGTCTAGACGGTGTAATTCACGCTGCTTTTCACCTCTGTCTGAACCGTGAATTTCTGGCTCAATAGTGCAATCAGTTGGTCGTAATATTGTGTGTTTGGCTTGTTGCCGAGCAAGGTACAAAGCTCATTGCCTGTAGGGCTGAATCGGTAGTAAACCAGCTTCACGCCTTTTGATAATGGTGCCAGTGACATGCTCTTACCTTGATAGGTTAGGTGCAGGGCTGGATCGAAATCAATCTCTCCGGATTCTAATTCTGTGCCCAGAATAATCCCGAGCTCTATCAAGTGGAGCAAGCTGGAGTAGGGCAGGTTGTGCCCACCAAGGTTGATGGTGTTGGTGGTGTCCCTTTTGCCAAAGTTGAATAGCCCAGCATGAGATTTAAAGCCGAGTAAGAGCTTTCTGCTGTTATCGCTACCAAAGCTACAACCCAGTGATGCTGCCCTTTGTAGGGTTAACGCTTCTTTTGGTGTCATGTCTTTTAAGATTTGCAGTGCCTTCATCGACGTCGAGCCTGGGTTGGTGACTTCTCGCTTCAGTACTTGAGCCCATAGCCTCTGCATCGATGTATTGTGGATCTCTTGTGCCATGTCGAAGAAACGGTATAACCAGTCCTGATCCGGGTCTCCAGCCGCTTCATCCTTACATGAAGAGTGCGCCAACTTTAGAATCTGTTCTAGGTTCTTTTGGCGAAGCTCTCTACGTTTTTTCTCTCGCAATAGTGCCCGTTCGATAAGCGTACTCTCAGCTTTATCCTTTGGCTTGGCACTATGACTAATTAAGGAATCGAGGCCGAAGCTTTGTGCGATGTGCAGCATTCTGCTGGCACTGTCGGCAATATGAGGCTTTTTCTCATGCTTATGCTGTGTGTCGCTAGCATGCTCAATGATCACTGGCTGTTTGGTTTTTGACATAAGAGTACCGTTAGGAGACGACTCAAAACCAATCGTAGTAAATAATTGCTCAGCCTAGCTTGTTAAAACGCTTGATAACTGAGCTACAATTTTTGATTGTAGAATAACTACTTATCAAAAAGCTCCGCCTTGTTCTCAAGGCTTTTTCCTACGCTATTTCTGAACACTTACTTATTGTGATTGGTATAACTGTCTAAAATGTAACTCTTTATCTTATTGGTGGCTAGATTTTGCGAGCATAGTTGAAGGTTTCAACAAAATTTTACTTTTGTTAATGATAATAAAATGTTAAATTTGTTGTAATTCTCAAGGAGGAGTTATGAATCAAGTCAATGATAACAAGCTGAAGAAACAGCTTAGTATAGGGTTATTACTCGCGATTTATGTCGCTGTTCTAGCTTACTTATCTAATTACATCGCGTAATTCAGAAGAAAATTATCGTTATTAAACTGTTATTGAATGATCACACTCGTTCAGTGACGGCAGCTCATCCTTGAGCCACCCTTCTAATGACTACATGTCGTCATACTCTTCAATCGCAGTACCTTCAATAAGATAACCGGTTTGCGCTAAGTCATGGCTGATTGACTCAGTTTTCAGCGTTCCGACCAAATAGATCACATCCCATAACTGCTGTATTGGTGCACCTTTCGGGAACTTCACGTAGATGATTTGGTTCGGTGGCGGCGGTGGCACGTGGATACATGCGCCAAAGTACGGTACCAGCAGAAACTCAGTGATCATATTCTCATCACCTTCCAATGGAATCACAAAGCCAGGAATCTTCACTGTGCTGCCATTCAGCTCTGGGCGAACAGCACCAAGTGTCGATTGTTGAGGTTTGTCCATACTATTGTGGTCAACCATCGGCATACCAAATGAATCTAGCTGAGCACGTTCTGATTCTGGAATCAAATCAATCCATTCAAGTGTTAATACCGATTCGTCATTCTGAGTGGTTTCAGCGTGAGCTGTACTGATAAATGGGAACAGAAGTAGCCCAAGTATCAGTAGGAATTTGCGTTGCATCGTAGGTTCCTATTTTAGATTCGAATCGTCATGCCATCAGACAATGACTGGCGGTAAGCCCTGAAAGCGGGAATAAAGCCGATAATGATTCCAGCAACTTGTACCAGCATAAGCAGTTTCCACTCATGCGGTGTGATTGCGGATATCGATATGTTGATACCATAACTTTGTTGCACAATAGGAGCAACCACTGCGATCAGCGCAAACAATACTGCAACACCTAATGTAATGCCAAGGAAGGTTAGCGCACTAGCTTCACTGATCAGTAAACCAAACACATGACGAGGTCTTGCGCCCATCGCACGTAGGATGGCCATCTCTCGGCGCCTTTCTTGCAAGCTAGTGAGTAGGCTACTGAGCATGCCCAATAAACCGGCGACGACAACAAACCCTGAAACAATCAGTAATGCTTGTTCTGCTACAGCCATCATTCCCCACAATTCGTGAAGCGCAATGCCCGGCATAATGGCGCTTAAAGGTTCTTGGCGGTAGTTATTGATTTCTCGTTGCAGTGCGAAGGTTTGGATCTTCGATTTAAGGCCAACCATCATCGCGGTAATCTGCTTCGGTTGGAAGTCACGTTGCTTTAGCGCTTCAGCATTCGGTGTGTGCCCGAGGTTGGCACCTGATTCCCAGCCAACATGAATTGCTTCGATTGCCTCTAGCGATACGTGTACGGTTTTGTCTACTGGTGTTCCTGTTGGCGCGAGTATTCCCACAATCTTGAAGGGCAGATTATCGTGACGGCTAAACGCAACATCACTGATACCGTGCGCAAGAATGATTTGATCACCTATTTTGTAATCTAGCTTCTTCGCAACATCGGCACCAATCACTACATCAAATAGCTGTTCAAATTCTTTACCTTGTTGGAAAGTAAGTAATTGCTTACTTCCATAGCGATAGTTTTCAAAGTAACTATGATTTGTACCCATCACACGGAAGCCTTTGTGTGAATCGCCCAATGATATTGGTATCGCCCACTTTACTGCGTTGTGCTGGCTAAATTCTTCATAGCTTTTCCAGTCGATGTTGTTGGTCGCATTACCGATTCTGAATACTGAGTAAAGCAGCAGGTTGACCTGACCAGAGCGGCCACCAACGATAAGGTCAGTACCTGAAATCGTATTGGCGAAGCTGCTTTTTGCTTCGGTTCTAACGCGTTCTACGCCGAGCAAGAGAATGACAGATACCGCCACCGTGAGAATGGTGAGAATAGCCGTGGCTTTACGGTTGAGTACGCTTTTTAAGGCTAAGTGAGTAATTACTTTCATACGACAACCTTAGCTTGGTTAACGGTTTTTAAATCTATGGTTCGAGTGAACAACTTTTCTAGTGTTGGATCATGGCTAACAAAGATAAGAGTAGAACCTGCCTGGTTGGCTTGTTCTAACAACAGTTCGATAAAAGCTTCTCGGTTGTCATGATCCAAAGCCGAGGTTGGCTCGTCGGCAATAATGATTTTGGGTTGGCCGATCAAAGCACGAGCGGCAGCAACACGTTGTTGTTGACCGATGCTCAACTCGGTAACGGGCTTGTCCATTAAAGCTTGAGGTAGCTTTAATCGGAGTAACAACTCTCGAGCCGTCTCTTGTAAGCTTTTCTGGCTTTCAGCGACTTGCTGTTTACGAATCTGTGAAAACTGGCAAGGAAGCGTCACGTTATCGATAACTGATAGATAAGGAAGCAGGTTAAATTGTTGGAAAATATAACCAATATGATCGGCTCTGAATTTATCTCTTTGACGAGGTGTAAGCTGAGTGAGGTCTTGATCAAGGATAGAGACTTCTCCTTGCTCAGCTTGGTTGATTCCGGTCAGTAGCCCTAACAAAGTTGATTTTCCACAACCACTTGGCCCTTTAATAAAAAGGTGCTCTTGGGCTTGGATGTGAAGAGAGGGGATCTCTAGCGTTGGTGGTAATTCAGGCTTCCAACGAAAGCTGATATTTTCGAGTTTGACCACAAGTGATGAACTGTCAGAAGACATGCTAGCTCCAATAATTAAAGCGGTGTATCTACTGGACAGTAATTTGAAACATAAATTCCCAGGAACACACCGATTTGAACAGCCAAGTAAGCGATGACTTACCTGGCTGTTTATTTTACGTTTAATCCGATCTAGGAGTGATTAGAATCGGAAACTAATACGCTCTGCGTTAAGCACTTCTTGTACTTGAGCTGTGTCTGTTAGTAGGTTCACCGTCATTTTTTCAGTGTTGCTGAACTTAGAGAACCACTGAGTGTTAACTGTGTCTAGCTTAGCTACATCTGAACATTGGTAGTGGTACTCAACCGTGAACTCACCGTGGCCACCTTCAGAGTGGTCATGACCTTCATGATCGTGGTGGTCGTGACCTTCGTGGTCGTCATGATCATGTTCAGCGTGGTCATGGTCTTTGTGGTCGTCATGATCGTGCTCAGCGTGGTCATCGTCTTTATGGTCATCATGATCGTGCTCAGCGTGGTCATGGTCTTTGTGGTCGTCATGATCGTGTTCAGCGTGATCATGGTCTTTGTGGTCGCCATGACCGTGTTCTAAGGTGTTTGCTACTGACTTGAACTTCAGAGTACAACTCGCATTGTTAAAACTAAACAGCTCTTCTGGCTTGTTTAATTGTGCGATAGCCTGTTCAAACACTTTCTTCTGTTCTGCAGTTTTTGGAGCATGTTCAAACCCAACCACATCTGCGCCTGGAGCTGTTACTTCAACAAGCAATTCTTGCCCATCTTGCGCGATGTTTACTTCAACTTGGCCATGTACGTGTGCATCATGAGAGCGGAATTCTTCGTTAGCTAGAGCATTTGTAGAGACAGTCATGCCGATAACAACGGCTAAAAAAGTAGGTTTCATGTTTTTTCCTGAATAAAGGTTAATTAAAAAGTAGTGGTAATTAAGCGATATTTACAGGAGGTGAGCGTGCCAAATAAGCGAAATATAGCCGCTGTAGTGAAGTTACTGACTCTGTAATAGCGACAGTAAATTCCGAATGGAACTCTGGAATCTGTGGTAGTGAGTGCGCTGTGATGAACTGATTAAGCGAAAACAGCTCACAATGGTGTGAAGTGTGGTGCTCTGGTGCGATATCCACAATGTGTGTTGCGGCTAACACGCTTAACATGAGCATAAGCCCAAGCAAGAAGCCTGTTTTGCGTTTCACATTGTTGGGTGTGTTTTGCCACATCAGGATGATTAACCACAGAATTAAAAAAAGGATACTGTTATAATATAACAATATCCTTTGGTTAGGTCTCGAAAAAGACGCGAATATCTTATTAAAGGCTCGCTTTAATCAACTCAATGACTTGAGTGACTTCTGATTCGTTTAATGCACCTTCTTTTACAAACAAGATTTTACCTTGCTTGTCTTGAACGATAATCGCTGAGCTTTCTTCTTTTAGAGCCCATGTTGACGCAACGGCGCCGTCTTCATCTAGGACCATAGAAGACCATGGAAATTCTTCTTTGCTGCTTTCGGCAGAGGACTTAACAAAAGACCCAGTACCCCAAATCGCATCATCTTGGTTGATGATAGTGGTGGTTTGGTAGCTGTCTTCTGAGAATTTCGATGCGGTAATGGCTGCCATCAGTGGTGCGTTGAGCTCTTTAGAGCTGCTGCGGCCAGCGATAGCTTGAACGACGCGAACTTTACCTAGAAGATCATTGGTTGCCCAAGCTTGATATCCAGTATTTCCGTCGTTTAGAACAATCTCACCATAGTTACTCACATCGACGGCAGGCAGGGTAGCGCCTACTGATAGGTTGTGAGCATTGGCGAAGAGTGGAGAGGCTGCGGCTAGAAAAGCCAGTAGAGTTTTGTTTTTCATTATATTTTTGTTCCGCTTATTGGTTTGCACAGGAAGTATAATATGAAATTTGAAAAATGCCTCTTTAACTTTTTTATCGTACGACGTAGAAAGAAGTTGCAGGCTTGTTACCAAAAGGTATAATGCATCAATATCAAGATGAACAATAGATTATCTTGCTGTTTGCTAAAGGAATTAGCGATTAAATGTGCTTTGAACAGCGACGCTGTTCAGGTATGTGACTGTAGTACTCAAATGGAATTGAGGTTGTATTATGTTAAGAAAATTTTCTACTTACCGTCCACGTCAGGTGGCGCGTTTCGTTAAAGTCCTGTTCAAAGGCCAATTTGCTATTGAAGGTGTTGGAGAGTTTCGCTTCGACCAAGGCAAGGTGCTACTTCCTGAAGTTTCAGACAAACAAAAGCTCACTATTTTTAAAGAAGTTAACGGCACCATTGCTGCGTTGCCGGTGTAACTGAGCTTTATCGATTTGTCTTGCACCGAATAGATTAACAATGAAAAGGGCTTCCTGATGGAAGCCCTTTTTTAATGCGTGTCGTTCACGATGGTATGTCGAACGGCACCTTATTGTGGAGGGAAGCACACACCTGTTCCACCCAACCCGCAATACCCATTCGGATTTTTAGCTAGGTATTGCTGGTGGTAGGTTTCTGCGAAAAAATATTTTCCAGCAGGCAGAACTTCCGTCGTGATCTCGTTGCCTAAAGATTCAGTCATTGCTCGTTGATATTCACGTTTAGAGTGCTCAGCGATAGATTGTTGTTCTTCACTGAAGGTGTAAATCGCAGAACGGTACTGAGTCCCTAAATCGTTGCCTTGGCGCATCCCTTGAGTTGGGTCATGACGCTCCCAAAAGGTTTCAAGTATTCGAGCTAGAGAGGTTTGTTCACTATCAAATATGACACGAACGACCTCGGTATGGCCGGTTTGCCCAGTACATACTTGTTCATAAGTGGGATTAACTGTGTATCCGCCAGCGTAACCAACGGATGTTGAAATAACGCCATCCAATTGCCAAAACAAACGCTCAGCTCCCCAGAAGCACCCCATACCAAACAGGACTTCTTGTTGAGAGCCCGTGGGTGCATCGAGCAGGTCGGTTTGATTGACGAAATGGCGCTCAGTGATTCGAATTGGGTCAGCATTTCCCGGTAGTGCGGTTGCTGCAGAAACCAGTTGTTGTTTGTTTAGCATGTTATATTCCTTTTCGCATACGTTTACCGCGCTGGCTTTTATTTAACGTGGGTTCATATTAACTGTTGGTCAATATTGAATAAGTCTTTAAATTAGACCGTGTTATTCCAGGATTTATTACAGACTCAATGCCTATTTAGCGGTATTATTTCTTTTCACTTATTAACGTATTGATAACTTCTTCACCAATTAAACATGATAAGAAAAACTTTACCAGTTCTGATTGGCACTCTATTGTCATCGACGCTCGCTTTCGCTGACGTTTCCCTTGAAATCAAAGGGCTAGATGGAGCGCTTGAGGATAATGTTGATGCTTATCTGAGTGCGATCCCTGAAGAAGAGTATTCGGTTTCACTAAGATTCCAATCCCGCTTGGAATCTATGATTAAAGAAGCCCTGAATGCGTTAGGCTACTACCACCTTAAAATCACATTTACTCACTCCGAAGATGATACCGAAATGACCGTTACGGTTGAGCCGGGAGAGCCTGTTGTTATTTATACTTCAGATATCGTTCTAACTGGTGAAGCCAAGGATGACCCAGACTTTTTAGCCTTGATAGCGAAGAGTAGCTTGTCTAAAGGTTCGACTCTGAATCATGGTAATTATGACTCTTTGAAATCGTCGATCCGCAACCTTGGCTTAGCGAAAGGCTACTTCGATGGTGCTTATGATCTTAGTAAGCTAGAAGTCGCTCCTGAATTGAACCGCGCTTATGTTCGTCTTCATTATAACAGTGGTATCCGCTATCACTTTGGTACTACTCAGGTTACTGGTAGCCAGATAGAAGAAGATAAGGTGCAGTCACTTAAACCATTTGAGGATGGCGAACCTTACTCAATCACCAAAGTCGGTGAGTACAACCAAAACCTGTCCAATACGGATTGGTTCTCCTCGGTATTTGTTGAACCAGATTTAAGCCAGTTAGGCGAAGGCCGAGAGATCCCGATGAAGGTTAGCCTTGCTCCGCAAGCTCGTAACCAAATCGAAACGGGTATCGGTGTATCCACCGACCTTGGCGTAAAAGGCACTCTGAAGTGGAAAAAACCTTGGGTTAATGAACAAGGCCATAGCTTCAATAGCAGCCTGTCGATTTCTAAACCTGAACAGACGATTACCGCTACCTATAAAATCCCTCTGGATGACGTGCTGAACGACTACTATCAAGTTAAGTACGGTATGAAAAACTTGGATAATCGTGATACCAAGAGTTTGGAGTCAAACTTAGCGCTAGAAAGATATTGGCGACTGGATAACGGTTGGCAACGCACGGTCTTCATTCGATACTTGGTCGAAAACTATGAGCAAGGTTTGCAGGATGATTTAGCGCAATTTGTGCTGCCGGGTATCTCTTTCTCACGCACTCGAACGCGAGGCGGTTCGATGCCGATGTGGGGCGATAAACAAACCATTATGGTTGAAGCGGGTGATGATACCTTGTTATCTGAAACTAAGGTTGTTCGTTTTCAAGGTCAAACCGCTTGGATTCGAAGCATTGGCGACAATCACCGAGGCTTAACTCGACTTCAATTTGGCGGCAACTTTGCCGACGAGTTTGATAAGCTATCTCCCTCCCTAAGATTCTTTGCTGGTGGTGACAATAGCATTCGTGGTTATGGTTATGAGTCGATCTCTCCTCGAGATGAAAGTGGCGCACTAACGGGTGCCAAATTCATTGCAACCAGCTCGTTTGAATACCAATACCGCTTGGTTGGAAACTGGTGGGGCGCAGCATTCTACGACATTGGTGATGCCTTCAATGATAAACCTGAATGGAAACATGGTACCGGCGTCGGGGTTCGTTGGGCGTCGCCCGTCGGCCCTGTGAGCTTAGATTTTGCTTGGGGTCTAGATGCAGCAAAAGGTGATGAGTTCCAGTTACACTTTAGTTTAGGGCCAGAATTATGATCAAAGTGATGGGCAAGTGCATCAAGTGGACGTCGATCTCATTGACGTCTATTTTGCTGTTGTTGATAGCCTTGCTAGGTTTTGTTTTGTTCACCAATCCAGGGTTGAACACTGTGTTGTGGGGCGCTGAAAAAGCGTTGCCACAGCTTAAAGTGGAAAGCACTAAAGGGGCTCTGTTCCCGAGCTTTACGCTTAATAATGTTCAGTTTAAAGATGACAGCCTGCATATAGACACCAAAGTTCAAAAGCTGAACTTGGCGATTAATCCTCGCTGTCTGCTCGACCCTAAGTTGTGTGTCGATCGTTTAGCGATTCAAGGATTGGACTTCGCATTTACTGAACTGCCTCCGGCCTCTACAGAAGAAACAGAACCTACTCCGCCCGTAACATCGGTAAAAACACCGTTGCCAATCGTAATCAACCGTATCGCTTTGTCTGATATCAAGTTGAATATCTTAGGGCATGAAATTGAATGGAGCTTGTTCTCTACGGCTTTGAGTATGCAGGGCGAAAAGCTAACTGTATCGCCAACCTTATTCAATGATCTTAAGGTTAAACTCGCTGAGTCGACAGAAGAACCGCAAGCAGAAAAGGTTGAGCCAAAAGCTGCCGTTAAAACGGCTATCGAATTGCCGGAAGTCTGGATTCCTCTGCAGGTTGTGTTGGAGCGTTTTGACCTCAACCGTTTCACCTTAGAACAAGAAATACCAATCGTTGTTAACCACCTTGGGCTAGAAGCTCGCGCGGGCAAACACACGGTTGATGTTTCAACTCTCGAACTCGATATGCCACAAGCAAGCGCCAATCTAACCACGAAGGTTGAGCTCAAGGGCGGTTACCCGCTAGAACTTTCTTTGGATGCGTTAGTGAAAGAAACCGACCTTGCTGGTCAGAAGTTGTCTCTGAAAGCACAAGGCAGCGTGGCTAAGCTAAACCTAGATTCCCAATTTTCTGAGCTGATTGAGGCAAAGTTGTCTGGGGACATTCAACCCTTAGAACCGACTCTGCCATTTGACCTTCTTTTAGAGGGCGGACAAGCACAGTGGCCCCTTACCGGAAAAAGCGATTACCAAGCGACAATTGAGCAATTCAAAGCTGATGGCTCACTAGATGGTTTCAATGTTCTTCTTAAAGGTGAAGCCGATGGTAAGGAAATCCCTGAATTAGCCATTGATTTACAGGGTAAAGGCACGACGGAACAAATTGAGCTCGAGCGTCTAAAGCTCAACACGCTAGGCGGTGAGCTTAACGGTGTCGTTAAAGCGAACTGGAAGAGTCTCGTTAACTGGCAAGCTGACGTGACACTCAAAGATATTCAGCCGGGTCTGCAGTGGCCTGAAGCCGAGGGCAACATTAGCGGAAGCATCGTCACCTCGGGTGGGTTGACGGAAGCGGGCGGCTGGGCGATTGAACTGCCTAAATTGGATATTGAAGGGATCTTGCGAGAATACCCTCTGGATATCGAAGGTCAGTTGTCAGCGTCGGATCGCAGCGCGAGCGGTGAACCAAAACTGAAAACCAGTGGTTTGAGTTTGGCTCACGGTGTTAACTCGATTAAGGCTCAGGGTGAGCTTGATAAGAAATGGGACATGGGTGTTGAGATTTACTTCCCTGAGCTTGTAAAAAGCGTCCCTGACTTGAAAGGTAAAGTGATTGGTAACATCCAGCTAAGCGGTCTAACGAAAGAGCCTGAAGTCGATCTCGCTCTAAATGTGGATAAGGTAGATTGGAATAGCGAAGCAACACTAGAATCCTTGTCGCTTAATGGCTCTGTGATTCCTCTGCCATTGCCTGAAGCTCAAGCTGATCTTGAATTAAAAGCTAAGAACTTAACCTATCAAGATCAAAGCGTAGAAAGCATTGCTCTCACGGTGAGTGGTGGTGAGAAGAAACACACAATGACACTTGATGTGATATCCGACATCGTGTCTACAAGCTTAGCTATTTCCGGAGAGTTGATTCAAAAGCCTTCTCTTATTTGGGATGGATCGTTAGACAGAGTCAAAATCACTACTCAGCAAGGTCCTTGGGTATTAGACCAACCTGTCGCGATAAAGGCGGATGTCGATAAGCAGTTTGCTGATGTTCAAGCGCATTGTTGGAACCAATCGGGTTCGAGTGTGTGTTTGGATGAAGACGTTCGTGTCGGAAAATCGGGTGAGGCCAAAGTGGCCATCAATCAATTCGATTTCGAGCAGATTAAAGCCTTTGTGCCTAAAGAGACGCAATTACAGGGCTTAGTCAATGCGACTGCTCATGCAAAGTGGTCTGAACAAGATGAGCCTGAAGTCACGGTAAGCGTTGATATGCCGAAAGGTCAGGTTGTTCAACAAGTGGGTGAGCCAATCACACTGGGTTGGGAAAGCGTTGCATTGAATGCCCAACTGAAAGACAACAAACTGGATGCCGATTTTAAGTTGGATGTTTCCGACAATGGTGACCTGTCTGGCACGGTGTCGTTACCGGATATTCTTGCCGAAGACAAAATGGTCGATGCGGCAATTAAGCTGACCACGTTCCATCTTGATTTCTTACAACCAATTCTAGGTGAATACAGCTTATTGAAAGCCGACCTTGAGAGTGATCTTCAAGTTAAAGGCTCTCTGATGCACCCTCAAGTCTTTGGTCAATTCTCTGTTGATGGTATTCAAGTCAAAGGCGATGTTACGCCTGTTGATGTGAAAGATGGCCGCATCGACCTCGACTTTGATGGTTATAGTGCAAAACTGGATGCGAATGTCGAAACACCTGATGGTCACCTTGATATTGAGGGAACCGGAGATTGGCAAGATCTTAAAGCATGGCATTCGAACGTTAGAGTTTTCGCTGATGAGTTGATGGTTGATATCCCACCGATGGTTAAGGTGAAGGTCGTACCTGATATGACTATTGATGTCACACCAGATCTGGCGAAAATCACCGGTGATATTGCATTACCATGGGGACGAATTGTTGTTGAAGATTTACCACCGTCAGCGGTTGGCGTCTCTTCTGATCAGGTTATTTTGAATAAAGATCTAGAGCCAGAAAACGAAGATACGATTCCATTCAATGTGATGACGAATATTAATATCTCCATTGGTGATGACTTTAAACTGTCTGCCTTCGGTCTTGAAGGTGATTTGGTCGGTAAGCTCAACGTGGCTCAAAAAGACCAAGGTCCATTTATTACAGGTGAAGTGAACATCGTCGATGGTACTTATCAATCATTCGGGCAAGACCTCTTGATCGAAGAGGGTAAGATCCTAATGAATGGACCACCGGATCAGCCATACGTAGCCATCAACGCGATTCGTAATCCTGATAATACTCAGGATGACGTGACCGCTGGTATTCGAGTGACTGGCCCTGCGACAGAGCCTACCATCGAGATTTATTCTGACCCAGCGATGCCACAAGCGAACGCACTGTCTTATATTTTGCGTGGCCAAGATATCGACGGTGAGTCGAGCGGTTCGATGACAACGACTTTAATCGGTTTGAGTTTAGCGAAGAGTGGTAAGGTTGTTGGTGAAATCGGTGAAGCCTTTGGTGTAAAGGACTTGCAACTGGATACTGCAGGCTCTGGCGATGACTCTCAAGTGACGGTAAGTGGTTACATCCTGCCTGGCTTACAGGTGAAGTATGGTGTGGGTATCTTTAACTCGTTAGGTGAGTTTACCGTTCGTTATAGATTGATGCAGGATCTCTATGTTGAAGCTGTTTCTGGCCTAGACAGTGCTGTGGATCTTCTCTATCAATTTGAGTTCGAGTAGAGCCGTATGGGAGGGCATATGCAGCATCTTGTTTTTGTCTATGGAACCTTGAGGCAAGGTCAGTCCAATCACCATTATTTGCAGGGCTGCGATTTATTAGGGCAGTTTGATACACCTAAGGAATACGCACTTTTTGATTTAGGTGCCTATCCGGCGATGATTTTGGGAAAGAAAAGTGTCGCTGGTGAGGTCTATATCATTAACGACGAAATTTTAGAGTCGCTCGATCGGCTAGAAGATGTTCCTGTTGAGTATCGTCGCGAGCAAATAGAGACTATATTTGGATTAGCATGGGTATATTTGTATCAGCTCGATCTAACAGCTAATAAAGAAATACTTTCGGGTAACTGGTGTCAGCGGAACAATGATTCCTAACTAGTTAATCACCTTACGAGACAACAAAAAGCCAGCACTGAGGTGCTGGCTTTTTAATAGCGTTAGTTTGAGAATGAAATGAGAGGGTTACTCAGGGTTCAGCTCAAGAAACTCTTCTACTTTACGTACCATTTTTGTTGAACCAACGAAGAAAGGCACACGTTGGTGTAGCTCAGTTGGTTTGATATCCATGATACGCTGTGCACCGTCTGATGCAATACCGCCAGCTTGCTCCATAAGGAAAGCAATAGGGTTGCACTCGTAAAGCAGACGCAGTTTACCTTGAGGGTGACTTTGCGTGCTTGGGTACAAGTAGATGCCGCCTTTCAAAAGGTTACGGTGGAAATCTGATACTAGAGAACCGATGTAACGTGATGTGTAAGGGCGGTTGTCGCTTGGCTCATTTTCTTGGCAGTACTTGATGTACTTCTTAACACCCGTAGGGAAGCGGATGTAATTACCTTCGTTGATTGAGTAAATCTTACCTTCGTCTGGAATCATCATGTTTTCATGAGATAGGCAGAAGGTACCCAGTGATGGGTCGTAGGTGAAGCCATTTACGCCAGCACCTGTTGTGTATACAAGCATGGTTGAAGAACCGTAAATCACGTAACCCGCGGCTACTTGCTTGTGTCCTGGCTGTAAGAAATCTTCTTGTGTTGGTGGTGTACCGATCGGTGATACTCGACGGTAGATAGAGAAAATTGTACCAACCGATACATTTACATCGATGTTTGATGAGCCATCTAGTGGATCCATCAGTACAACGTATTTTGCGTTTTTGTTGAGCTCTTTATTGAAGGCGACAGCTTCGTCTTCTTCTTCACTTGCAACACCACAAACTTGGTCACGGGCTTCTAGAGCCGCTTTAAATTTGTCGTTCGCGTAAAGGTCTAGCTTTTGCTGCTCTTCACCTTGCACGTTGTCTGTACCAACAGCGCCAGTGATGTCGACTAGGCCAGCCTTGTTGATCTCACGGTTAACAATTTTTGCAGCAAGTCGAATAGACGACAAAAGGGATGATAGATCACCGCTTGCATGGGGGAAGTCACTCTGTTTCTCAACAATGAACTCACCAAGGGTGCGCATCTCAGACATGTTATTTCCTTAAACTTCTCTCAATATTAGGGGGGATTTGAGCACTGTAGATTCGGCCTCTTGAGTGGGCTTTATTCATCTAGACGCTTACCTAAATTCTAAAGGTTAGATCTTTTTAATGGTAATGAACTAAGCGACACAGATCTCACTTACTATGTCGACTCAATTTGTTTTGCATTGCTGCTCGCTTTTAATCGCCATTTAATGATAATGAGTGCAAGCCGTTTTAATTAGGCACTGTTTATTTAGCCAAGCGTTTGGAAGCAATTTATGCATATTCATATCTTAGGAATTTGTGGCACCTTCATGGGTGGTGCTGCGGTATTGGCTCGTCAATTAGGTCACAAGGTTACGGGTAGTGACGCGAATGTTTACCCACCAATGAGCACCTTGTTGGAATCACAAGGGATTGAAATTATTGAAGGGTTCGACCCTAGCCAATTAGAACCAAGGCCAGATCTCGTGGTTATCGGTAACGCAATGAGCCGCGGTAATCCGTGTGTTGAGTATGTGTTGGATAACAACCTTAGATACACCTCTGGTCCTCAGTGGTTGCAAGAGTTCTTACTGCATGACCGTTGGGTGTTAGCGGTATCGGGAACGCACGGTAAGACCACGACATCAAGCATGTTGGCTTGGATCTTGGAAGACTGTGGCTATGCACCGGGCTTCTTAGTTGGCGGAGTGTTGGGTAACTTTGGTATCTCTGCTCGCCTTGGTGAAAGCATGTTCTTCGTGGTAGAAGCCGACGAATACGACAGTGCTTTTTTCGATAAACGATCTAAGTTCGTTCATTACCACCCAAGAACCTTAGTGATGAATAACCTAGAGTTTGATCATGCGGACATCTTTGACGATCTTGAAGCGATTAAGCGACAATTTCATCATTTGGTGCGTACTGTGCCAAGCAATGGTCGCATTTTCTCACCTAAGCAAGACAGCGCTATTGAAGATGTTCTAGCTCGCGGTTGCTGGAGTGAAACTGAATCGAGTGGCGAGCAAGGCGACTGGGATGCCAAGAAACTGGTCAAAGATGGCTCTCAATTTGAGGTTTACTTCCAAAATGAATGTGTTGGAACCGTAAATTGGGATTTAGTGGGCGACCACAACGTAAATAATGCTTTGATGGCGATTGCAGCTGCACGTCATGTGGGCGTGACACCTGACCTTGCTTGTGAATCACTAGCTACCTTTATTAATACTAAGCGCCGTTTGGAGTTTAAAGGCGAGGTGGCAGGTGTGTCTGTTTATGATGATTTTGCTCATCACCCAACGGCGATTGAACTTACGCTCGGCGGCTTACGTAATAAGGTCGACTCGAAAAAAATCATTGCCGTTTTAGAGCCTCGTTCCGCCACCATGAAACGTGGTGTGCATAAAGAAACCTTGGCTGATTCGCTTAAACAAGCGGATTCTACCTACTTATTCCAACCGGATAACATTGATTGGTCAGTTCAAGATGTTGCAGACGCTTGTCACCAACCGGCACACGTGAGTGATGACATGGATGCATTCGTTGCTAAAATTGTCTCAGAGGCACAAGCTGGCGACCAAATTTTGGTAATGAGTAATGGTGGCTTTGGTGGCATTCATCAAAAACTGTTGGATGGATTGGCACTCAAAGGCTAACGGCATCCACGACCTTATAATTTGAAGTAATTGAGAACATGACAAAACACGATAAAGCGATAACCCTTGCTTTCACTGGCGCATCCGGTGCGCCTTATGGCCTGCGTTTACTTGAATGCCTTTTGGCAGCCGATTATCAGGTCTACTTGCTGATTTCATCGGCAGCGCGAGTGGTATTGGCGACCGAGCATGAACTTAAGTTACCTGCTGGGCCAGATGCGGCGAAACAAGCTTTGGTTAAACATCTTGGCTGCGACCCTGAAAAGCTGGTGGTGTGTGGCAAAGATGATTGGTTCTCGCCGGTTGCCTCTGGTTCAGCAGCACCTAAACAGATGGTCGTTTGTCCATGTTCAGCGGGAAGCTTGGCTTCGATTGCTCATGGTCTATCAGATAACCTGATTGAGCGAGCAGCAGACGTAGTCATGAAAGAGCGAGGCCAATTGTTGTTGGTGGTTCGCGAGACGCCATTTTCGACGCTTCATCTCGAGAACATGCACAAACTTTCGACCATGGGCGTAACGATCATGCCTGCAGCTCCGGGTTTTTATCATCAACCCAAGTCAATTGAAGATCTGGTCGACTTTATGGTGGCGCGTATTCTAGATCACCTTGGTATCGAACAAGGTTTAGTGCCACGTTGGGGTTACGATCAACGTAATTGATCCAAACTTGATAGCTTATTGTTAAAAATCAAATTACAATTCTGAACACTCATCGGGGAGCGAACCATTCAAATAATGAATGCGAGCTGAGATCAAGCAGGTGCTTGGGACCCGTAAACCTGAACCAGATAATGCTGGCGTAGGAATTGAGTTAGGAACAACCTCTACCGTTCTCCTCCCTCAAACCTGTGCCGCTCAGACCATGGAGAGCGTCCAGTGAAATTCACATTAACTACCCTTGCTGTTACTACAGCTATTTCTTTTTCTGCCTTTGCTGCAGACAACACTTTGACTATATACACCTATGACTCTTTTGCTGCGGATTGGGGCCCTCGTCCTGCCGTTGAAAAAGCATTCGAAGAGAAGTGTGGTTGTGATGTGAATTTTGTCGCTCTAGAAGATGGCGTGTCTATTCTGAACCGTTTACGTCTTGAGGGCGGCAACAGCAAAGCCGATATCTTGCTAGGTCTCGACAACAACCTGATGGCTGAAGCGAAAGCGACGGGCTTATTGGCTGAGCATAATGTTGATACGTCATCGGTAACGCTTCCTAATGGTTGGAACGACAGCACTTTTGTACCCTATGACTTTGGCTACTTTGCTTTTGTTTACAATAAAGAGAAACTGGAAAACCCGCCGAAGAGCTTGAAAGAACTGGTTGAGCAGCGTGATGATCTTAAGGTCATCTACCAAGATCCACGTACATCAACACCAGGCCAAGGCATGATGCTTTGGATGAAATCAGTATACGGTGATGAAGCGACAGCAGCATGGAAGAAGCTTGCTCAGAAAACAGTGACTGTAACCAAAGGCTGGTCTGAAGCTTACTCTATGTTCCTAGAAGGCGAGTCGGATTTAGTGTTGTCTTATACAACGTCTCCGGCTTACCACATTATTGCAGAGAGCGATTCTAAGTATGCAGCAGCAAGCTTCGAAGAAGGGCATTACACTCAAGTGGAAGTGGCCGCTAAGGTTAAAGGCAGCAAGAACGAAAAGCTTGCTGATGAGTTTATGGCGTTTATCCTAAGTGATGAATTCCAATCGGCGATGCCAACAGGCAACTGGATGTACCCAGTGACCGATATTGAGCTTCCAAAAGGGTTCGAGCAACTTACGGTTCCTCAGAAAGCGCTAAGCTTTACGCCCGAAGAAATTGCAGCTAAGCGTAAGCCATGGATTCGTGAATGGCAGAGTGCACTTACTTTTTAATTTGCTTTTAAAAAATTAGCTTTCTAACTTTCTGTATTTAAAGGTTTGTTCGATGTTAACTGAGCGAACCATTTACGGTAAAAAATCAATCTATGATAAAGAAAACACCTAAGGTTGGGATTTGGGTAGCGATACTCATTACCGCCTTCGTGGTTTCAGCAGTTGGGGCATTGCTTAGCAATGCCCCTTCTCTTGATATCAGCCAAGTATGGTCCGATCCCTACTATTGGCATGTAACGAAATTCAGTTTTTATCAGGCGACACTCTCAACGGTGCTGAGTGTTGGCTTTGCTATACCTATTGCTCATGCGCTGTGTCGTAGACAATTTTTTGGACGCGCTTTGTTGTTAAGGCTGTTCGCGTCGACCTTAGTCCTGCCAGTGTTAGTGGGTGTATTTGGCTTACTTGCGATCTATGGCAATAGTGGTTGGTTAGCTAAGTTTTTGGCGAACTTCGATATTGAATTGCCATTTTCCATATACGGATTGAATGGTATTTTGCTGGCGCACGTTTTCTTCAACTTGCCTTATGCCAGTCGCTTACTTCTGCAAGCGTTAGATACCGTGCCTGCCGAGCAACACAAGCTTTGTGCTCACTTGGGTATGAGTCATTGGAACAAATTCAGATGGGTTGAATGGCCTCGCTTAAGACAGCAATTACCACATGTGTGTGGCTTAGTCTTCATGTTGTGTTTTACCAGCTTTGCTACCGTGATGGCGCTAGGCGGTGGACCTAAATCAACCACTATCGAGCTCGCTATTTATCAGGCGATTAAATTCGACTTTGACCTTCAAGCTGGTGCCTTGCTCGCGATATGGCAAATGCTGCTGTGTGGTGTGCTAGCGGTGAGCATTCAACGCCTATCGAAGCCTATTTCAGTGACGGCCAGTCAGCTGTCGGAAGAGAAATATTTGGTTAAGGACAGCTGGTGGTCAAAAGCTTGGGATAGCTTTTGGATCATCATAGTCTCAATGCTGGTATTGCCGCCATTAGCTATGGTTATCGTCAATGGAATTAACTCGCAGGCATTAACCGTACTCAGCAGCGAGCCGTTTTGGGCGGCGTTAATGACCTCGGTTAAAGTTGCGTCATTAGCAAGTGTTATCGCAGTTGGTATTGGTATCGCCATACTACTGACTAGCCGAGCATGGCGTTTACAGAACAAGAATTTTCGAGCCGATAAAATCGAGCTGATTGGCGCTATTATCTTGGTGACTCCGGGGCTGGTGATCAGTACGGGTATCTTCTTATTACTGCGTTCATTCACCGATGTATTCAGTTTAGCTTTCTTTATCGTGATTGCCGTCAACAGCTTAATGGCGCTGCCTTACGTAATTAAAACCCTAGCTCAACCTATGCTGCATTTGTCTCAGCAGTACCAGTATGTGTGTGCAAGCTTGGGTATGACAGGTTTCACGCGTTTTAGGTTAGTGGAGTGGCGAGCATTGCGTAAGCCGATGGCGCAAGCCTTCTCGATCAGCTTTATGTTGGCGATGGGTGATTTAAGCGCGATTGCCTTGTTTGGTAGCCAAGATTTTAGAACTCTGCCTTTGTACCTATTCCAATTGTTAGGCAGCTATCAAATGGAAGCGGCGGCGGTAGTTTCTGTGAGCTTACTGTTATTGAGTGTCGGCAGCTTTAGCTTAATAGAATTCTTATTTACTCGAAGATCTAAGCTCGATGCTAAAGAATTAAGGAACCGATGATGTTAGTGATGAAAGATGTGGATTACCACTATCACAGAGAGTTGTTTAGCTTTGATTTTCAAGCTGAGCAGGGCGATATTGTTGCGCTTATGGGGCCGAGTGGTGCGGGTAAGTCTACACTGTTGGCGCTAGTTGCTGGTTTCATCGAGCCTACATCGGGTGAGATATCAGTGGCTGGGCAGTCGCTTATTGGTAAAGAAGCACATCAGCGTCCGTTGGCGATGTTGTTTCAAGAGCACAACCTGTTTGCTCACCTTACGGTGCGAGAAAATATTGGTTTAGGTCTGCATCCAGGTTTAAAGCTTACTGCAACCCAAAAGCAAGCTGTGGAGCAAGCCGCAGCGCAAGTTGGCGTCGCTGAGTATTTGGATAGGTTGCCTGAGCACTTATCCGGCGGTCAACGCCAGCGTGTTGCGTTAGCGCGTTGTTTTGTCCAACCTCATGATATTTGGCTGCTTGATGAACCTTTCTCTGCGCTTGATCCTTTGCTGCGTGAAGAGATGCTTAGCTTAGTGAAGCGATTAGCGGCAGAGCGAAATATTACGGTCTTGATGGTGACTCACCATTTAGGTGACGCACGCAGTATCGCGAATAAGTTTGTGTTTGTGGCGCTAGGTAAGGTGTTGGTTGAAGACTCGATAGAGGCACTGACGGCGGATCATCCACAGGTAGAATTAAGCTCATTTGTTAAAGCGGGTGAGTGACGACTCATCACTCCTGTGAGTATTTATTGATATTGAGTGCTTCTTGATATCGAGTGCGTCAAAAACAAAAAGACCTAGCATGTGCTAGGTCTTTTATTCACTCTATGAGTAAAGCGAGATAACGATTAGTCTTCTAGCTTTAGCTCTTTTAAGATTTGGAAGATCTCACGAGAAGACTTTGCAGGCTTGTTCGCTGATTTCTCTTTGTTAGCTTGGCGAGCTAGCTGACGAAGACGCTGACGGTCTGCTTCAGGGTACATTTCCATTACTTCTGAAATAGCCGCATCACCTTCAGCAACAACACGATCACGCAGTTGCTCAAGCTTATGTAGTTCAGCTGTTGCTTGTGAGTGCTTGTTACGTACTTTATCCAAAGCCGCTTGAATTGGCTCAGGATCGACATTGCGCATTACTTTACCAATGTATTGAAGTTGACGACGCTTCGCTTCATTTTTAAAGCGTTGTGCATCTTTAATCGCTTGTGCCAAATCTTCAGACAGCGGAAATTTGTCTAATACAGAAGGCTTTAGACCAACAAGCTCTTCTCCCAGCTTTTGCAGGGCATCCATGTCCGTTTTCATTTCTGTCTTACTTACCCAGATGATTTCTTCTTCTGGTTCCCATGGGGCTTTTTGGTTTTTGCGAGCCATCTTTTCTGCCTATGTCACTATCTCAAACGAATATATTGCCTATTTTAGCAAGAATCTTGGGGAGAAAGCGAAATTCTTGTTATCCTACGTAATATTGACCTAAAAAATTAGAATAGATATGGATGTAAAACAGCAAGTCGCCCAGCAAAGAGTTGAGCTAGAAGCCGCAGTAGCTAAAGCGTTGGATATGGCATCAGTGAGTGCAGACGCAGCTGAGGTCGCTATTACTAAGTCAACGGGTTTAAGTGTTTCAACACGTATGTGTGAAGTGGAAAACGTTGAATTTAATAGTGATGGTGCGCTAGGTATTACTGTTTATCGCGGCCAGAAAAAAGGCAGCGCATCTACATCTGATCTGAGTGAAAAGGCGATTGCTCAAACCGTCGCGGCCGCACTTGATATCGCTCAGTACACTTCTGAAGACCCATTTGCCGGTCCTGCGGCAAAAGAATACATGGTAAAAGAAATTCCAGATTTGGATCTTTTTCACCCTGATGAACCAAACCCTGACTATGCCGCTGAGATTGCGATTGCTGCTGAGAAGCAAGCGTTAGCTTATAGCGATAAGATCAAACAGAGTGATGGCGCAAGCTACGACAGCCACTATGGCGTTAAGGTTTATGGTAACAGCCATGGCTTACTAGCAAGCTATGCTTCTAGTCGTCATAGCACGAGCTGCTGTGTAATTGGACAAGGCGCTAACGGTGAGATGGAGCGTGACTACAGCTACACCGTTGCACGTCACCGTGACGAGCTGTGGACGCCTGAGCGTGTAGGTCAGGAAGCTGCAGAAAAGACCATTAGCCGTTTGGATGCGAAAAAGCTACCAACAGGCCAGTACCCAATTATGTTCGCTAATGATGTGGCAACTGGCTTGATTGGTCACCTTGTTATGGCGATCAGTGGCGGTAACCTTTACCGCAAGTCGTCATTCCTATTGGATCATCTCGGTCAGAAAATCCTACCTGACTGGTTTAACATTTCTGAGCGACCACATATCTTGCGTGGTTTGGCTTCAAGCCCATTCGATAGCGAAGGTGTGTTCACTCAAGATCGTGAAATCATCACTGACGGTGTGCTAGCAACTTACCTACTAACGAGCTATGCCGCACGTAAGATGGATATGACGCCAACCGGTCATGCTGGTGGTATTCATAACTGGTTCGTTAAATCGACCGGTCAAAACTTTGAGCAGATGCTAAAAGAGTTGGGTACTGGCTTCCTAGTCACTGAAGTGATGGGCCAAGGCGTAAACACCGTAACGGGTGATTATTCACGTGGCGCTGCAGGTTTCTGGGTTGAAAACGGAGAGATCCAATACCCAGTATCAGAAGTAACAATCGCAGGTAACCTAAAAGACATGTTTACTCAGATTGTTGCTGTGGGTAACGACGTAGAAACACGTTCGCAAATTCAAACGGGTTCTATCCTGCTTGAGTCGATGAAAGTCGCGGGTGAGTAATTCAATTAAAGCGAATCTGATGAATTAAAAAAGGGAGCCGTGGCTCCCTTTTTGTTTTCTGTATTTCGCCAAAAATTGGCTAACTGCTTATGCTAACTAGATCAGTATGGTCGCTAAGCCTAGGAACACCGATAGGCCAATAACATCGGTTACTGTGGTCAGTGCCATACCGCCAGCAAGGGCTGGATCGATATTCATCTTCTTCAACATCACTGGGATAGTTACACCAGCAATACCTGCGACAATCAAGTTGGTCATCATCGCCGCTGAGATGATGCCTCCCAGTATCCAGTTACCTTTCCAAGCCACCACGATACCACCAATGATAACGGCCCATAGAACGCCGTTTAGGAAGCCGATGGCTGCCTCTTTGAGTAGCAGTTCGCGTTTGTTACTGTCACCGATATGACCGAGTGCCAAACCACGAATCACCAGAGCAACGGTTTGGTTACCCGCAACACCCCCCATCGAAGGCACGATAGTCATCAGAACCGCAATCGCTGCCATTTGATCGAGCGTTGCTTCAAACATGTTTGATACAGATGCTGCCGCCAGTGCTGCGAGTACGTTAGCACCAAGCCACACACTACGACGACGAGCAGATTTTACGACCGGTGCGAAGGTATCTTCGTCATCGTCCATACCCGCCATACTCATCATTGAGTGTTCGGCATCTTCACGGATAACATCAACCACGTCATCGATGGTGATACGACCAACAAGGTGCTGGTTACTATCGATGACAGGCGCAGAAACCCAGTTACGACGTTCAAACAGGCTCGCGATATCTGACGCACTGGTTTCTACCGCGATCGCTTCGTCGGCATCATCCATCACTTCTGAAACAGGGACATCAGGTTGAGTCGTTACTAGCGTGGTAAGTGATAGGTTACCGATAAGACGTTCTTCTTCATCAATAACATACAGAGCATCAGTTGCATCCGGCAGTTCGCCACGCATACGCATGTAGCGCAATACAACGTCAATATCGACATCACCACGAATCGTGATTACGTCGGTGTTCATGATCGCACCCGCTGAATCTTCAGGGTACGACAGGGCAGTTTCAACTAATGCACGATCGACGGAGTCCATTTGAGAAAGGACTTCGCGAGAAACATCGTCGGGTAGGCTTCGAAGTACGTACGCGACGTCATCGGTTTCCATGCCTTCGGTTGCTTCTGCCAAGGTCTCAGGTGCCATTTTTGACACAAGAGCATCTTTGACGTCTTCGTTTAGTTCATCAAGAATTTCACCGTAGTCTTCAGGATCGGTGAGTTGCCAGAGTACGTCACGACTTTTGCGAGGGGAGGCTTCTAAAAGGTGTGCAATATCCTCAGGTTCCATGTCCTGAAGTTGTCGGCGTACGTGAACAAATCGGCCGTTTTCTAGGGCTTCGCTGACTTCTTGGAGGGTTTGGTGAGCTTGGTCGAATTCTAATTGCTCTGCCATATTTTCCTCCTATCTCATTATTCTTACAATGCTTGGAATAGTAACTTAATTCTAGGGCTTATTTAAATCATAAACTTAGGTAGAGCTAAGATTTAATATAGGTTGGTTCACCGTTTGAGTTTGCGGTGTTGTGAGTAAAGCGTCTTAGCTACTCACCCTCATCAAATTTATCTTCGATAAGGTGGCAAACGGCATCAAGTGCTTGTTGTGAATCAGTACCCGAAGCTTGAATCGTGATGTGTTGGCCTTGGGCTGACTCCAGCATCAATAGTCCCATTACGCTGTCTGCGGTGGCACTTTTATCTTCTTCACTATGAATTGTGATAGTGGCATCAAAGCTTTGTGCAAGCTCAACCAACTTTACGGCCGCTCTAGCGTGAAGACCCAAACGGTTTTGGATCAGTACAGTTCGAGTTAATTCCATGGTTAGCCCTGTTGGTGCGTCTCTAAAGAGGCATGTCTGATTTGAACTTGATGACCAAGTTGTTCGAAGTACTCACCAATCTTCTGGGTTAGATAGACCGAGCGGTGCTTACCACCAGTACAACCAATGGCTACCGTTAGGTAACTGCGATTGTTTTTCTCTAACATTGGTAGCCACTGCTCAATAAAGCCTTGAATCTGTTGTTTGAGTTCAATCACTTCTTGATGCTGCTCTAGGAAGGAGTGAATCGGAGCATCAAGGCCTGTCATTGGTCGTAAGTCAGGTTCCCAGTGAGGGTTTGGTAAGAAGCGAACATCAAACACGTAGTCGGCATCACTTGGCAAGCCATACTTAAAACCGAAAGATTGAAAGACGATGATCAGCTCTTGCTTCTCTTTGCCTTCGACTTTAAAGCGCACTTTTTCACTCAACTCGTAGAGGTTGCAGTCACTGCTATCAATCACAATGCTGGCTTGCTCTGCTAGAGGACTGAGAAGTGTCTTTTCTAAATCAATAGCCTGCTCAAGAGAGAGCTTTTCTTGGCCAATTGATAAAGGGTGGATTCTGCGGGTTTCGCTGTAGCGCTTAAGGAGTGTCTGCTTGCTGGCATCGAGGAACAATACATCAACATCGATGTTTGTAGCTGACTCGAGTTGCTCGAGCGTGTCGGTGACTAACTGAGGCTCTTTCGGTAGGTTACGTATATCAATACTTACCGCAACGTTTTGGTTGCTTTCGCGTACCGATTCGACAAAGTTGTTGAGCAGGTTTACTGGTAGATTATCGACACAGTAATACCCCAAGTCTTCTAGGACTCGTAACGCAACACTTTTACCGGCCCCTGATTGGCCACTAACCACGATTAATCGCATGTTATTGCTCGCAAGTTGGCACTTGAATCATGATGTCGTAAAGCTCTTGATCGCTCTGAGCATTACGCAGCTGTTTAAGAGTCTGCTTGTCGTTTAATCGTTCTGCCATACAAGAAAGGGTTTTTAGATGCTCTTTGCATTGTTCGCTAGGAACAAGCAGGGCAAATAGTAGGTCGACAGGACGATTATCAATCGCATCAAATTCGATAGGATCTTGGCATTGCAGTAATACAGCTATCGCTTTATCACTGACATTCATACGAGCATGTGGAATCGCGATACCATTACCAATACCGGTACTGCCCATCTTCTCACGGCTCAACATACACTCAAATAGCTCTGTTGAATCTTGACCGCAGCTTTCTGCTGCGATCTGGCTGATGAGCTCAAGGGCTCTTTTTTTGCTTGTGCATTGGACTGCACTTTTGGTGCAGTCCAATGAAAGTACTTCGCTTAATTGCATGTTAGTGACTACTTAGCTTTTCTTTGTGCTTGTTGAGTTGGCGGACGAGTTTATCAACCAATGAATCAATCGCGGCATACATGCTTTCATCTGTTGCTGTCGCATGGATTTCCCCCTGATTTATATGCAGGGTAGCTTCTGCGATTTGATTGATTTTCTCAACTTTTAAAACAACCTGAACGCTATTGATATGATCAAAGAAGCGCTCAAGTTTGTCGAATTTGGTGTGAACATAGTCTTGCATTGAATCGGTAAGATCAACGTGATGGCCTTGAATATTGATTTGCATAGACTTTCCTTTTCAGTTGGTTGCCTGATCATAGTTGCTAAGTAACTAGCGACTAAATGAGCTTATAGCAGGCGTTTACGCTGACTCGATGGGGCAATGCCCAGAGACTCACGGTATTTCGCTATGGTACGTCTAGCTACCTGAATTCCTTGGTCAGCCAGTAAAGCAGCAATCTTACTATCACTTAGAGGCTTCGCGGTATTTTCCGCTGCGACAAGCTTCTTGATGAGTGCGCGAATTGCTGTAGATGAACATTCACCGCCATTGTCAGTGCTGACATGGCTTGAGAAAAAGTATTTGAGCTCGAAGATGCCACGTGGCGTATGCATGAATTTTTGAGTCGTCACACGAGAGATCGTGGATTCGTGCATATCAACAGCTAACGCAACATCATTAAGAACCATTGGCTTCATCGCTTCTTCGCCATGTTCGAAGAAATCACGCTGATGTTCAACAATGCATCGCGCAACTTTGAGTAGCGTCTCATTTCGGCTCTCTAGGCTTTTAATTAACCACTTTGCTTCTTGCAAATTTGAGCGGATGTATTGATTGTCGGCGCTGTTGCCTTTACTGCCCAGATCAGCGTACTGCTGATTCACTTTCAACTTAGGCACGCTATCAGGGTTAATGGTCACTAACCATTTGCCAAGGTCTTTGAAGACAGATACATCTGGAACCACATACTCAGTTTCATCCGGAGTAATCTTACTGCCAGGACGAGGGTCCAGCTGTTGAATCAGTTGCAAAACTTCACGTAGTTCTGCTTCTTTCAACTTGGTCTCTTTGATAACCAGTTTGTAATCGCGATTGCCGAGTTGGTCGATATGGCTAGTAAGTACTAACTTAGCTTCGTTAAGCCAAGGCGTATCTTGGGGAAAGGTTGCCAGTTGCAGTAACAAGCAATCTTGCAGGTTGACTGAACCGACACCTAGCGGATCAAACTGCTGAATTCGTTTACGTACCGCTTCAATTTCATCAAGCTCGATCTCTTCATTGTCGAAGTTTTCAAGGATGTCTTCACAAGTTACAGTGAGGTAGCCGTAGTCGTCGATGGCATCGATTAATGCAAAAGCGATGCTTCGGTCGGTGTCAGTGAATGGCGTTAAGTCGAGTTGCCAAAGTAGGTAATCGTGCAGGCTTTGAGTGGTTTCGCCTTGATAAACCGGCATGTCGTCATCAATCGCAATACCCGTGTTACCGGTGTTCGCGCTGTAGACGTCTTCCCAAGTTGTGTCGATTTCTAGTTCGTTGCCAATCTCTGATTTTTCGATTAAGTCTGAGCTATCAGGTAAGTCTTGCTCTGTGGCTTCAACAGTTTCTTTTTCGTCACTGCTAGGTTTTTCTTCCGATGTTGGCGTATCTTCATTGCCTTCTTCGACATCGAGTAGTGGGTTAGATTCAAGTGCTTCTTGAATCTCTTGCTGCAAATCTAAAGTAGACAATTGCAACAAACGAATCGCTTGCTGCAATTGAGGAGTCATTGCTAACTGTTGGCCTAGCTTAAGTTGTAATGAGGGTTTCATTCAGTGTGACTTACCTAGTTATTATTCTTAGAACTCTCGATACTCTCTATATAATCATAGACGGAATTGTTCGCCTAGATAAACTTGTTTAACTTGTTCGTTATTGAGAACATCTTCAGGAGTACCCTCAGCGATCAGGTGTCCTTGGCTTACGATGTAAGCTTTTTCACACACGTCTAATGTTTCACGAACGTTGTGGTCGGTAATCAAAACGCCCAAGCCGCGATCACGCAGGTGAACAATGATTTTTTTGATATCGATTACTGAGATCGGGTCAACACCGGCGAATGGTTCATCCAATAGAATGAACTGCGGGTTTGCTGCTAGTGCACGAGCAATCTCTACACGACGACGCTCACCACCCGACAGAGCCATACCATTGCTGGTGCGGATATGTTGGATGTGGAACTCTTCTAGCAGGTCTTCCAGCTTATCTTGGCGTTGTTCGTTGGTCATTTCATCACGGGTTTGTAAAACCGCCATGATGTTGTTCTCTACGGACAACTTACGGAAAATCGATGCTTCTTGAGGCAGGTAACCGATACCAAGACGAGAGCGGCTGTGCATTGGTAAGATACTGATGTCTCGGTCATCAATGCTGATGGTACCTTCATCACGCGCCACCAAACCAACAATCATATAGAAAGATGTGGTTTTACCTGCACCGTTAGGCCCAAGCAGACCGACGATCTGGCCTGACTCTACCTGTAAGCTTACATCGGTAACAACCTTACGTTTACTGTAGGTTTTCGCTAGGTTTTTTGCTTTAAGAACAGCCATCGTTACTTATTCACTTCCGTTGGTTGTAAAACCGTTGACACTCTTTTGTTTTCACCACTGTCAGCGACTAATTTCTGAGAACCGATCTGGTAAGTGATCTTAGAACCGCGAATGATGCTGCCATCTTGAGATAACATCGCATTCTTAGTCATGATCAGTCGGTCGGCAACAAGCTGGTAGTGCAGGTCGTCAGCTTCACCGTAGAGTGTCTTACCGTCGTCAGTAAGCTGAGAGAAGGTTGCTGGCTTACCGAAGCCTTGAATTTCTTCAATCTCACCGTTTACGGCGTTACGAGTAACAATAACCTTATCGGCATTGATATTGATGCTGCCTTGTTTAAGGTTCACATCACCAAGGAAAGTCACTTGGTTACTTTTCATATCCAATTGCTGGCTGTCTGAGTCAATGTAGACAGGTTGCTCACTATCCGAAGACAGAGCATAGACATTAGGTGCCGCAAGGGTCAAAGCGAATAAACTAAGGTGTAAGAGTTTCATATCTACCTTGAACAGAATTAAAGAGGATTGCATTGTTGGTACCGAAGTTACCTTTCATTGCTTGTCCCTCAGTTTCAAAAAATGTACCGATCATATGGACCGGAGTCTCTGAATAAAAATCTCGGCTAGGCAGCTCAACAACCATTTTATCTGTGGTCATTGTATCGAAGCTGGCTTCTGGCAACAGGTTCTTTGCCACGACGTTGTCATAAAACGTGACAACTTGATTCTCATCCATAATCGCGCGATCAGCGGTGACTTGCCATTCAATCGTGTGCCCTTCACGGAATACCGAAAGAACTGGGTTTTGAAAGTGCGTATCGCCAACTACTGAGTAGTGTTCTAAATACGTCGATTCAACCTGATAGCTGCGAATACCGCTTTCGTCGTAGCTAATGTTGTTCAGGCTTTTGCCACTAAACGCGGGCAGCTCCAAATTTGGAGCCACTTGTATCGTTGATGTTTGCTCTTTGTCGTACAAGTAATAGGTCGACCAAGAGGCAATAAATATGAGTATTAAATAGATAATACGAGTAAAACTCATATGCTTAAACCTTTATGCACGTCGAGTTCATTTCTTGCTTGTAAAATAAGGTCACAGACTTCACGTACCGCGCCATGACCACCGTTAATGGTTGTCACGTAGTTTGCACGCTTTGCAAGTAGCGGGTGCCCATCTGCCACACAGACCTTCAAGCCAACTTTTTCCATTACAGGCCAGTCAATCAGATCGTCTCCGATGTAACCTGTATTTTCAGGGTTTACAGAAAGCTTATCGCAAATATCTTGGTATGCCTTAACTTTATCGTCTTGACCTTGATAAATCAGCTTAATGCCTAGAGCGGTCATACGATTCTCAACAATTTGAGATTTGCGACCCGTGATGATCGCGATTTCAATGCCTGCGTTCATCAGTGATTTGATACCGTAACCGTCACGAGTGTGGAAGGTTTTCAGCTCTTCACCGTTGTTGCCCATGTAGATGCGACCATCAGAGAAGACACCATCGACATCGCAAATCAGCAGTTTGATCTCTTTTGCAATTGCAAATACATCTGAATTAACAGTGCCGTATAGAGTTTCGACTGTCTGTGTCATTACATTACTCCTGCTTTCAGTAAGTCATGCATGTTTAACGCTCCGACTAATTTACCT
This sequence comes from Vibrio sp. 10N.247.311.12, assembly GCF_041467515.1. Classification (NCBI taxonomy): domain Bacteria; kingdom Pseudomonadati; phylum Pseudomonadota; class Gammaproteobacteria; order Vibrionales; family Vibrionaceae; genus Vibrio; species Vibrio sp. 10N.247.311.12. The sequence goes on along the minus strand of NZ_JBFSUV010000017.1, from coordinate 26,552 downwards.
TCTTGGCATAACATCAGGCCATTGATGCTCTTCGCTTGCATCAAGTTTAAGCCCTCAACCGCGAGCATGTTTGGCTCGGCTACCGTCGGGTTTAGCGTCATCACATCACCGATCTGCGTGTTATGGATATCAACGCGTTTGTCTAAGATACGGCGTAAATCACCATCGGTAAAAATACCGGCCATTTGGCCATCTTCACCAACGATTGCTGTCATGCCTAAGCCTTTCTGAGATATCTCTAGTAGAGCGTCTCTTACTAGTGCGTCGGGTGCTACAACAGGAAGTGAATCGCCTGTGTGCATGATGTCGTCGAGCTTCAACAGCAGCTGACGACCTAAAGCGCCACCAGGATGAGACAGGGCAAAGTCTTGAGCGGTGAAGCCTCGAGCCTGCAAAAGTGCAACGGCTAATGCATCACCCATGACCAAGGTCGCCGTGGTGCTTGTTGTTGGTGCTAAGCCCAGTGGACAAGCTTCTTCCGGTACTGAAATTTGTAAATGGATATCAGACAGGGTTGCCATGTTTGATGCTGGCTTGCCTGTCATGCTGATGATCTTGATGCTCAGACGCTTTAACACAGGAAATAGGCTGAGGATTTCTCCCGATTCGCCGGAGTTGGATATTGCAATTACAATATCACCAGGTTCGATCATGCCTAAGTCGCCATGCGCCGCTTCGCCTGGGTGAACAAAGAAAGCCGATGTCCCGGTACTTGCCAATGTTGCTGCGATTTTGTTGCCAATGTGGCCTGATTTACCCATGCCCATCACAACGACTTTGCCTTTGTTGTTCAGGATAAGGTCGCAAGCTTTACAAAAATCATCATTAAAATATTGGTCTAATTGAGTGAGACCTGCAACTTCGGTTTCCAAAACTTGTTTTGCAACGCTGCGGTAATCAAATGGCTGAGACATCAAATACTCCAAGTACGGGAAGTTAAATCAACAATTAAGCCGACATGTTCATTAATAGGTAACTTTGGTAGGCCACGAACGTCACAATTAACACGCCGCCTTCAATACGATTCACACTACGAGATTTTCCTAGTGCCATCACAACAAGTAGTAGCGATACGCCTAGCATTACCCAGAAGTCACGACCCATAGCGAACTCGCTCAAGATCGAAGGGTTTAGGATGCCCGGGATACCCATAACAGCAAGGATGTTGAATACGTTTGAACCAATGATATTACCTACAGCCATATCATCTTCACCCTTCATAACGCCGGCTAGTGATGCTGCAAGTTCAGGAAGGCTAGTACCAACAGCAATGATGGTTAAACCAATGACAAGGTCGCTCATGCCGAAGAACTTCGCGATGATCACAGCGTTATCTACCAGCATATCAGCAGCTAAAGGTAGGACGATTAGACCAATCACGACCCACATTGCAGCCTTAGGGTTACTTACGCCTTCAGGGATCTCTGATTCTTGCTCATCAAGGAAAGCATCGCCGTTCTTTTTCTCGCTGCGGCTGATTTGCAACATAGCAAACAAAAACGCGGCAAAAAGAACAAACAACAACACGCCTTCATAGAAGCCTAAATGGTTATCCCACAATAGGGCGCCCGCTAGCAGAGTGACACCGATCATTAATGGTAGTTCACGACGAATCACGCCTGAGCTAATCGATAACGGCTTGATAAGGACTGTAATACCTAAAATCAGCGCGATGTTGGCGATGTTAGAGCCCAGTACGTTGCCTACAGCTGTATCTGTTTTGCCATCAAGGGCTGCTGTCGCAGAAACCATCATTTCAGGAGCCGAAGACCCCATTGCTAAGATCGTCATACCGATAACTAGTGGTGAAATACCGAAGTTGCGAGCAAGAGCAGCGGCACCGTAAACCAGCTTATCTGCACTCCACACCAAAAAACCTAGACCGATAATAAGAAACGCAATCGCTTCAAGCATGATGATTCCTAAAAAATTAATAAAAACGGAGAATTAACCGCTAATTTTGACCTGTTGCTAGATAAAAGGGAAGTCACTCGGCAAATTAATTACCAGTTAGCAGGCAAGAAAGAGAGATCAATAGATAATTTCCTAATGCTTTCAAATCCCTGCATAGATTCCTGTTTAATATGAATTAATTGAACAGTGCTTTTAATTCTAAAGTAGACTCATTATTATTGCAGCCATAATTGGCGTTTTTTAAAGCAAGGAAACAACAAAAATATGTTGAACACTGAGCTTGTGAAAGTTAAGAACCTCAGCTTCTCACGTGGTGAGCGCGTTATCTTTGATGACATCAGTTTAGAGGTGCCTCAAGGCAAGATAACCGCCATCATGGGGCCGTCTGGGATTGGCAAAACGACTTTACTGCGTTTGATTGGTGGGCAACTGCCGCCAGATGAAGGCGAAATTTGGTTTGATGGTGACAATATCCCTGCATTATCACGTCGAAAGCTATATCAAGCACGTAAGAAAATGAGCATGCTATTCCAATCGGGTGCGCTTTTTACGGATCTCAATGTCTTTGATAATGTGGCGTTTCCGCTGCGAGAGCACACTGAACTTAATGAAAAATTCATTCGTACCATCGTATTACTTAAGCTTGAAGCGGTAGGATTACGTGGTGCTGCGCAATTGATGCCGAGTGAGTTGTCTGGCGGAATGGCTAGGCGTGCCGCACTGGCGCGCGCAATCGCACTGGATCCAGAACTTATCATGTACGATGAGCCGTTTGTTGGCCAAGATCCCATCACCATGGGCGTATTGGTTGAATTGATACGAAATCTCAATCAAGCCTTGGGCTTAACCTCGATTGTTGTTTCTCACGATGTGCCAGAGGTGATGAGTATTGCTGATTGGGTTTACCTCATGGCAGATAGCAAGATTATTGCCGCTGGAACACCTGATGAGTTGTACAACAATAACGATCCGAGAGTGCAGCAATTTTTGCAAGGCGAAGCCGATGGTCCAGTACCATTTAGATTCCCTGCGAAGAGCTTAGAAAAGGATTTGTTTTAATATGATTGTTAAAACTATTGCGGGTGTCGGTAAGCGTACACTTGCGAGCTGTGAGTCATTTGGTCGAGCAAGCCTGATGTTATTTGGGGCTTTGTTTGGCATCCCGCGACTAAAAAACTTCCCCTTATTAGTAAAACAACTTTATAGCGTTGGCGTTCAGTCATTGGCTATTATTTTAGTTTCGGGTCTGTTTATCGGCATGGTGCTCAGCCTGCAGGGCTATGTCGTGTTAATTGACTACGGTGCTGAGGGAAACCTTGGTCAAATGGTCGCGCTTTCACTGTTGCGTGAGTTGGGGCCTGTGGTGACTGCGTTATTATTTGCAGGTCGAGCCGGTTCAGCACTCACGGCAGAGATTGGGTTAATGAAGGCAACAGAGCAGATCTCAAGCCTTGAGATGATGGCCGTTGACCCTCTTAAACGCATTATTGCACCACGTCTTTGGGCCGGGCTTATCTCAATGCCATTGCTTGCTATGATTTTTATGGCGGTAGGTATTTGGGGCGGTCAACTGGTTGGTGTTGATTGGAAAGGCATTGATCACGGCAGTTTCTGGTCTGCGATGCAGTCTTCAGTAGAACTTGGCCGAGATATTGGTAACAGCATGATCAAATGTATGGTCTTCGCTATCACCGTAACTTGGATCGCACTTTTCAATGGTTATGACGCAGTACCGACTTCAGAAGGTATCAGTCAGGCAACCACACGCACTGTAGTGCACTCTTCTCTAGCGGTACTAGGGCTAGATTTTGTTCTTACCGCATTGATGTTTGGGAATTAATCATGCAACAAACTCGAAAATTAGAATTATGGGTCGGCACCTTTGTTATTGCCGGAATTTGCGCAATCTTAATCATGATCTTTCAAGTCGCTGACGTAAAAGGCATAGGTTCGAACCATACTTACAATCTAAAAGCGACCTTTGACAACATTGGCAGCCTAAAAGTTCGTTCTCCAGTGAAAGTGGGTGGCGTCGTTGTTGGACGAGTTAAAAGCATTGAGCTTGATACCGAGAGCTACCTTCCTGTCGTTGAACTGTCTATTGACGGGAAGTACTCACAATTTCCAGATACCTCTAGTGCTCAAATTTTAACATCTGGCTTAATTGGTGAGCAGTACATTAGTCTGGTTCCAGGCTTCATTTTTGATGATGAAGAGATGTTGGTCGATGGTGATTCAATTGAAGACACTAAGTCAGCATTGGTACTAGAAGATTTGATTGGCCAAGTGCTGTATAGCGTTGGTGGTTCTAATGACAGCGAAGCTAAGGAATAAGATAATGTTGAAAACTATTAGTTATTTAAAAGCTATTGGTTACTTGAAATCAATGTTTATGGCGGCAATGGCGTTGCTTATTTCTACCCAAGCCTTTGCTGCAGAATCGATTGACCGTACTCAGCCTTACCAGATGATGACTCAAGTTGCCGAAGTGGCATTTGAGCGTTTGAAGAGTGAACAAGACAACATCCACCAAGATCCAGAGTTATTGAAGGTCATCGTGGAAGAAGAGTTGATGCCTTATGTGAATGCACAATATGCAGCTCTTAAGTTACTTGGACCAAACTTGAAAGGCGCGGATAGAAAAGACGTGGGCGTGTTTATCGATTCATTCCGTAAATACCTTGTTTCTTCTTATGCCCAAGTGCTGACTCAATACACAGATCAGACGATTGAATTTGGTCCAGAACCAAAAATCAAAGCGGATAGCCGCATTACCAGTATCAAGGTCGACATCATCGATACGCCACGACCAAACATTAAGCTTGAATTTAAGCTTCGCAAAGACAAGAAATCTGGCGAGTGGAAAGCATTTGATATGGTTGCCGAAGGTATTAGCTTGTTGTCGAGCAAGCAATCGGAGTGGAATACTAAGATTCGTCAAGAAGGCATCTTACAAGTTGCAGACGAACTAGAGAAATTAGCCGCACAACCGATTCGTTTTGAGAGTAACAAATAATGAGCCATTCTCAATGGCAAGCACTAAGCTCTAAAGAGTATCAACTGTTCGGTGATTTAGACCGAGACAGTGTCCCTGCAATCTGGCGTATATTGGAAAAGTGGCAAACGACGGAATCGAGCGTTGAAATTGACCTTAGCCATATAAATCGAGTCGATTCAGCAGGAATGGTGATGCTAATTCACTTATTAGAGCATGCAAAAAATCAAAACTGTCATATAATGCTCAGTTTCGTGCCAGAACAATTACGAACGTTGTTCCAATTGAGCAATATCCAGCCAATGATGGCAGAACACATAAAAAATTAGGCAGGAGCTATTTGTGGACAGCACAAAAGTACAAGAATTATTAGCAGAAGCACTGAACCTTCAGGAAATTTTCGTGAAAGGGGAAGGCAGTCATTACGAAGTTGTTGCGGTTGATCCATGTTTTGACGGCATGAATCGAGTTAAGAAGCAGCAACTAATCTACGGCCCACTAATGGAATACATTCAACGCAATGACATCCATGCTCTTTCTATTAAGGCTTTCACGCCGGAAGAGTGGGAACGTGATAAGAAACTGATGTCACTTTAAGGTTTATGATGGAAAAGTTTCGAGTTATTGGATCGGATAAGCCGCTAAGCGGTGAAGTGACGATCTCAGGCGCAAAAAATGCAGCGCTACCTATCTTATTTGCTTCAATTCTTGCTGAAGAGCCAGTGGAAGTAAGTAACGTTCCTCACCTACGTGACATCGATACTACGATGGAACTGCTTAAGCGTTTAGGCGCAAAAGTATCGCGTAATGGTAGTGTTCATGTTGATGGCAGCGAAATTAATGAATTTTGTGCGCCTTACGATTTAGTGAAAACAATGCGTGCTTCTATCTGGGCTTTAGGTCCTCTAGTCGCTCGTTTTGGTGAAGGCCAAGTGTCACTTCCAGGCGGTTGTGCAATTGGTGCTCGACCTGTTGATCTGCATATCCACGGCCTAGAGCAACTAGGTGCGACCATTAAGTTGGAAGATGGTTATGTGAAAGCAAGTGTTGATGGCCGTCTGAAAGGCGCGCACATCGTGATGGATAAAGTAAGTGTGGGTGCCACCATTACTATCATGTGTGCAGCAACGCTAGCGGAAGGAACAACAGTACTCGATAACTCAGCGCGTGAGCCTGAGATTGTTGATACGGCTGACTTCCTAAACAAACTGGGTGCTAAAATTTCTGGCGCAGGTACAGATACGATTACTATCGAAGGCGTTGAACGTCTTGGTGGTGGCCAACACTCTGTGGTTGCTGACCGTATTGAAACAGGTACTTTCCTGGTTGCTGCTGCTGTTTCTGGCGGTAAAGTGGTTTGTCGCAACACCAACGCTCATCTTCTTGAAGCTGCCTTAGCGAAGCTTGAAGAAGCGGGTGCGAAGGTTGAAACGGGCGAAGACTGGATCAGTCTTGATATGACGGGTCGTGAACTGAAAGCGGTGAAAATCGTAACGGCACCTCACCCTGGTTTCCCAACCGACATGCAAGCACAGTTTACTCTGCTTAACATGATGGCGAAGGGCAGTGGTGTTATCACTGAGACTATCTTTGAAAACCGTTTTATGCACATTCCTGAGTTACAGCGAATGGGTGCAAAAGCGGAAATCGAAGGTAACACGGCTATCTGTGGTGAAACGGAAAAACTGAGCGGCGCTCAAGTAATGGCAACGGACCTTCGCGCATCTGCGAGCCTTGTTATTGCTGGCTGTATTGCTCAAGGTGAAACCATCGTTGACCGTATTTATCACATCGATCGTGGCTACGATAAGATTGAAGATAAATTGTCAGCCTTAGGCGCAAACATTACACGATTTAGTGAGTCGAACTAACCTAGGTTAGTGGATTCATGAATCAGTAAGATGAAAACATAAAAGTCGGAACCTTGGTTTCGGCTTTTTTATAGTTGTATTTACCGCGAGTAAATCTATTGCTCATTTTTGCGCGAATAGATGAATCAACTTGGCGGTCGGTGAGGAACAAAATGATAGCAATATTACGTATTTTCGCAGTGGCGATATTTGCGATTCTTATGTTTGTATTTGGTTGTGGTTACTGCCTATTAAGTCCACGCAACCCGAAACACGTATTTACCTTTGGCCGTTATTTCGGTCGCATGTCGAAGATCTTCGGCATGAAGTTAGAGCTTCGCATCCCAGAAGATGCCTACTCTCGCGGCCAGCATGTTTATGTGGCGAACCACCAAAACAGCTGGGATCTATTCACGATTTCATCAGCGGTAACGCCAAAAGTGGTAACTGTTGGTAAGAAAAGCCTAGTGTGGATGCCTCTATTTGGTCAGCTTTACTGGTTGACGGGTAACATCCTAATTGACCGTGCTAACCGTAGCAAAGCGGTAGGTACGATTGATCAGGTCGTGACGAGTCTAAAAGAGAGCGATGTTTCAGTTTGGATGTTCCCTGAAGGCACCCGTTCTCGTGGCCGTGGTCTGCTGCCATTCAAAACAGGTGCATTCCATGCTGCGATTGGTGCTGGCTTGCCTATCATCCCTATCGTGTGTAGCTCAACCGGTGGCGTGAAGCTAAACCGTTGGAACAATGGTCACGTGATTGTTGAAATGCTGCCACCAATCAGCACTGAAGGCTACGACAAGTCTAATGTTCGTGAACTGGCTAACCTAGCTCGTGAGCAGATGGCTGCGAAACTTGAAGAGTTAGACAAAGAAGTGGTTGAGCTTAATAAAAAGTAATTATCTAAGCGAAACGATGAACAATAAAAAAGGTTGCCAACGGGGCAACCTTTTTTGTATCTAATAAACACTCAGCATTACGCTAAGTCGTTTATCCGAAGGTGTTTAATCTAGAGATTAAAAGCTATTTGCGAACCGCAATAGCTTCGATCTCGATACCTACATCTTTTGGTAGACGAGCTACTTCAACACATGAACGTGCAGGGTAGTTTGCAACGCCGTGCTCATCGAAGAATTTGCCGTAAACCTCGTTTACTGTGCCGAAGTCGTTTAGGTCTTTAACGAATACCGTTAGTTTTACGATGTCTTTTACAGTCAGGCCTGAAGCTTCAACAACCGCTTGAACGTTGTCTAGAGATTGGCGAGCTTGCTCTGCGATATCAGCAGATACTTCACCAGTTGCTGGGTTTACTGGGATTTGACCAGAAGTCAGTACCATGTTGCCAAGGTCAACGCCTTGTACGTATGGGCCGATTGCAGCTGGAGCAGATTCTGTGTGAAGTACTTTAGTCATTGGTTTATTCCATCAGTTATTAGATAAAAATCAATTTTCAGTGTGCCTTCAAACTTTGGATAGGTAAAGTGCAAAATACCCCGCACAGGCGAGGTATTTGATAGTTTTTACATTCGGTCTGCTTTGCCGTATGACGTTATCTTTCTGTTACGATCTCGCGAGAGAAGACTTTTTCGCAATACTTACACTTCAATCGAATATCTTCTTTCTTTTCAAAGATCTTAAAGCTACTTTCAACCGGTTCATTGTGAGTAATACAGTTGGTGTTTGGACACTCGAACACATCGTTGATTTGCTCAGGAAGTTCTAGTGGTAGTTTCTTAACCACTTCGTAATCTTCGATTTGATTCACTGTTGCGTGAGGCGCATAAAGTGCCAGCTTGCTCGCCTGTTCTTCTGTGATAAACACATTCTCAATCTTGAGCAGGTCTTTTCCGCCTAGTGCAGAAGACGGTAGATTCAGGCCAATCGTCACGCGCTGATGAGAATTGTGCATGTCGAACAGTTTTAGAACCTTGATCCCGATATTGGCTGGGATATGGTCGATAACAGTACCGTTTCTGATTGCTTCAACTTTTAATTGAGTCTCTTTAGACATTATATCTCTCCTCTACAGCGTTTCGTTAAGAACAAGGGCTAGCAATGCTTCACGGGCGTAAACACCATTCTCTGCTTGCTGGAAGTAGTAAGCGTAAGGTGTTTTATCGACATCGACAGTAATTTCATCAACGCGAGGAAGAGGGTGCAGAACCTTCAGGTTATCGCGTGCATTTTCCAGCATCGAAGCGGTCAGGATGTATGCGGATTTTATGTGCGCGTATTCTGACTCATCGAAGCGCTCTTTTTGAACTCGAGTCATGTACAAGACATCTAGTTCAGGAATCACATCTTCCATGTCCGTCAATAGTTGGTACTTGATGCCCGCTTCATCAAGCTCTTCGCAAATGTAGTCTGGCATCGCTAGTGCTTCTGGAGCCACGAAGTAGAAACAGATGTTGTCGAATTTTGCTAGTGCTTGAGTCAACGAGTGAACCGTACGGCCGTACTTAAGGTCACCAACGAATGCAACGTTTAGGTTGTCGAGGCGGCCTTGTGTCTCAGCTATAGAGAATAGGTCTAATAACGTTTGTGTTGGGTGTTGGTTTGCGCCGTCACCTGCGTTAATAACAGGAACACCGTTTGAGAACTCAGAAGCCAGACGCGCTGCGCCTTCTTGAGGGTGACGCATCACGTAAGCGTCAACGTATGAAGAGATAACCTGTACCGAGTCCGCTAGCGTTTCGCCTTTCTTTGCCAAAGAAGTGTTACCACCACTGTCGAAACCAATCACATCACCACCGATGCGTTGAATCGCAGTTTCAAAAGAGAGACGAGTTCGCGTAGAAGGTTCGAAGAAGCAGCTGGCAACAACTTTGTTCTTGATGAGTTCTGGGTTTGGCTCAGCCTTTAGCTGACCTGCCGTTTGAACAATTAATTCTAGCTCTTCACGAGAAAGCTCTGGAATTGAGATGATGTGCTTTTGATAGAGCGAATTCGCCATGATCTTCTTCCCCACAATAATGTATTGGCCATAAAAAAGCCCCCCATAATGGGAGGCTTTAAAAAAGTGCTGAAAAGCAGAATAGACGGCCTGGTAAGCATCTTAGCTTACGAGCAATATTTGGTGTTTTCACAATATTACTATGTGTTATCACAATATTGGTTGGCGTCATTTTCACTACTCTCAGACAAATTGCCGAGAATTATACGCTTTCAATTTGTGAGCGCAAGCGATTACATCAAGCTTTTGTTTACTTTCATTATTGTCTATTAACCAAGCGTCGCGACCATCACCGCCTTGATGGTGTGCATGCGATTTTCAGCTTCATCAAATACAATCGAGTAGTCAGATTCAAACACTTCGTCAGTCACTTCCAAGCCGTTCATTCCATACTTGTCAGAGACTTGCTGACCAATCACAGTTTCATTGTTGTGGAAAGCGGGTAGGCAGTGCATGAACTTCACTTGAGGGTTACCAGTTAGCTTAATGACATCCATATTCACTTGGTATGGTTTCATTACCGCCACACGTTCGTCCCAAGCTTCAGGGGCTTCGCCCATCGAAACCCAAACATCGGTGTATAGGTAATCACAACCTTTCACGCCTTCAGCAACGTCTTCAGTTAACGTGATTTTTGCGCCAGTGTTTTGCGCAATGGTTTGGCACTCTTCAACAAGCTGCTCTTCTGGCCAAAAGGCTTTTGGCGCGACAAGGCGAATATCCATACCCATTTTAGCTGCACCCACTAACAGAGAATTACCCATGTTGTTACGTGCATCACCTAGGTAAGCAAAACTGATTTGATGTAGATGTTTACCACGACCATGCTCAAGCATAGTGAGGAAATCAGCCAAGATCTGAGTAGGGTGGAACTCATCGGTTAAGCCATTCCAAACCGGTACACCGGCATAAGCGCCTAGGTCTTCGACAATGCTTTGGCCAAACCCTCGGTATTCAATGCCATCGTACATGCGACCTAATACACGCGCCGTATCTTTCATTGATTCTTTCTGACCAATCTGAGAACCAGAAGGGCCTAAATAAGAGACTTGAGCACCTTGATCAAAAGCAGCTACCTCAAAAGCACATCGAGTTCGAGTGGATGCTTTTTCAAAGATCAAAGCGATGTTTTTACCGTTAAGCTTTTTCTGCTCTGTACCTGCATACTTAGCTTTTTTAAGGTCGGCAGACAGGTCGAGTAAAAACTGAATCTCTTTAGGAGTAAAGTCGAGAAGTTTTAGAAAGTTACGATTGCGAAGATTAAAGGCCATCTCTCGCTCCTTGCGTATATAGGATCAATGAAGAACTCAGTTAAACATAAAAATGCTATATTTGTGAATATTTATTTTATTAATTTGATAAAAAAGGCCAGTACAATGGTACTGGCCTAGATAAGTTAGTGTGTTCGTTTTATTGAGTTTTGTGGCTTAGATACCGTCTCTTTCGATAGGACAACTCATACAGCGAGCGCCACCTCGGCCACGACCTAGCTCATTGCCCGGAATCGTCAGAACTTCGATACCTGCTTTGTCGTATTTCTCATTGGTGTAAACATTACGCTCATAACCGATAACCGTACCCGGTTTCACTGTCAGTACGTTGTTTGCGTCATTCCACTGTTCACGCTCAGCTTCGTAGTTATCACCGCCGGTTGTGATGATCTTCAGTTGATCAAGGCCTAGCGCGCCTTCAATCGCTGACAGGTAGTTTTCAGCTTTCTCGACACGCATTTCGCCATTTTCTTTTGGCGTTAAGCGCCAAGTGTCTAGGTCTTTACGCACGATCTCTGGATAGACAGAGAACGTGTCGATATCCATGTGTGTCATCACCGTATCAAGGTGCATACAAGAGCGGTGTTTTGGTAGATCGATCGCAATCACTTCGGTAGCTTGGCCTGATCTAAATAAGCTAGCCGCTAGGTTTTCGACACCTTGTGGTTTAGTACGCTCTGAAATACCAACCAGTACCGCACCTTTACCGATAACCAGTACGTCACCGCCTTCAATGTTAGCGTTGTCGTAGTGAAGGTCTTCATCACCAAAGTACTTAATGAAATCTTGGCCTGCGAACACTGGGTGCCAGCGGTAGATAGCACGCAGGTGGTTCGTTTCACGTTGACGTGCAGGCTTCATCATCGGGTTAAGCGATACACCGCCATAAACCCAGCAAGAAGTATCTCGCGTAAATAGGTGGTTAGGCAGTGGCTCGATAACGAAATCGAGTGGTCGATGCATTTTAGGCAGCATCGATGATGATTTGATAGGAAGCTCAGAGTAGGCCAAGCCACCGAGTAAGATCGTTGCTAGATGCTCATTATCCATTTGAGCAAGGTAGTTTCTTAAGTCACGGGCGAAAGTCGGCCCATAACGGAAATCTGAGATTTGAGTATTCAGCAACCACTCACGAGCCTGAGATACGGCAAGCGTTTCTACTAGCAGGTCATGCAGCAGTAGTACTTCTACGTCTTGGCTGCGCAGCGTTGCTGCAAAGGCATCATGTTCTTCACCAGCGGCTTCAACGGCAAGTACATCATCAAATAGAAGATCATGACAGTTTGAAGGGGTGAGGTGGGTGAGTGCTCTTTCAGGTCTATTTAGGAGAACTCGTCTCAATTGACCGACTTCGGAGCCAACGTACAGCTTACTCATTTTGCATCCTTACTATTAATCCAGCGTCTATTTATGACAAGCTTGTCCGTAATATGCAAGTTTTGTAGATTGAGTTAATACAAGGTATTTGGGTAATAATTGGTCATAAAACCTGTGATTTTTAAGTTTATACAGATTAAATTCCAACTAACTGGCTATCGAACGGAACAACGTTTTTGAGGATCTATGCTCAATTCGTGGCTTGTTAGAATTGAATTTTGCTTATTAATCGTGATTTTTTATTCACTATTATGCACTTTTTGATAACAAGCTGAGGATTTATGCACCCCAAAAGCGGTTTAGCGTATGCACCTAACGTGACTAATCACGCAAGTTTTATTCAATAAGCCCTAAAGTGGCCACAAAAACGAAATGCTAAAATACGGCGCAGTTAATAAAATGTTGAAAATTTGTTTCTGTGATTTTGATTTCACTTTTGAATTGATATTGGCGCTGCGATCTCGCGATAAACTTACCTTTCTAGGCCTGATCTGGGTGGCTTTTCTGGACGATCCGTGCCATATTTCGTGGCAATCAAATTTGATCTTTTCATAGTCAACACTCTGGAGCAGACACATGTCTCACGAAGATGAATATCTATCAGTAGCGGAATTAATTGAATTTCAAAAGGAAGAGACTCGCGACATCATTACAGCATTAATTGAAGATGGTAGCGATCCTGAAGCTCTATACGATATCGAGCATCACCTATTTGCTGAAGATTTCGATGTGCTTGAGAAAGCGGTTGTTGAAGCATTCAAAATGGGCTTTGAAGTGCTTGAAGCTGAAGAGACAGAAGACGAAGATGGCAATAAGCTACTTTGTTGTGATGCAACGATGCAATGTACTCTGAATGCAGAAGCGATTGATGAGCAAGTTGAGAAGCTTGTAAACCTTGCAGAGAAGTTTGACATTATCTACGACGGTTGGGGCACTTACTACGAAGGTGAAGATGCTATCTACCCAGACGAAGATGATGAAGGCGAAGAGTAATTCTTTCCCAATTTTAAAAAATGCCAGCCTCGAGCTGGCATTTTTTTACCCTCAGAAAAATAAATGTCTTTATATGCATTCATTCATTATAATGCGGTCAAAATTGATCTAGCTCAAGGAATGATATGCGGTTGCTTCTCGATGGTCTTTGGCAAATTTCGCCACTGACGGATCTCTCTATCCCACAAGATGACATCACCTTTCCGGCTCCGTTAAGCTCAAAGCTCCCTGATAGCTTGAGTGAAAGTCAAATTGCAGAGCAAGAGTGGCACCTGATGCACGACATCGAAGTGGATGACGCTATGTTAGCGTGTCCATTTGTTGAGTTAGTGATGGCTGGAGTCGATTATTTTGCTGAAGTTCGACTTAATGGTGTGGCTGTTTTTGATTGTGATGGTAGCCAAGCTGAATACCGTAAAGATATCCGTCCTTATATGCAGTCCGGCCGAAACCGTTTCGAGATCCTTTTCCTTGAAGAAGAGGAGAGCCTATTGCTTGAAGAAGACATGGATGACTCTGTATCTTCACAGGCTATCGCTAAATCTGATTCACGCATCGGGATTTGGCAAGCGCCATACCTGCAGTTCGTTCGAAACGTCAAGCTAGAGCAAGTTGTCACAGAGCAGATCTGGCACCACGGTGGTGGCTGTGAGTTTAAAGTGGATGTTATCTATCAAACGCTAAAGGCGGGGTTAGTATCGGCATCCATCAAGTTTAATGGTATGACTCTCGTGATGCCGATTGATGTACGCGCTGAACATACTGGCGTCGTGTTCCAGGTCGAAGCTCCTATCATTTTTGATATTGAGAATCCTAACCCCAAGTATCTATACCCATTAGAAGTGGTACTTGATGGGCAAGAAGAGAGTTCTTTTGTTGCCTTGAACCCAACTTCTTGCGTCAGTAACTTTCTACGTTAACTCCGTATATTTTAGCGTTATCTTCTTTCGCTATAGCGGCGCATTCTGCTTATAACGACTTGGCCATGACAACCTCACAAGCGTCGTGGCCTGTTTCTCCCCAAGCTGACTCAAGATGCTCAAACCCAAGCTTCTCATAGAGTTTGACCGCAGCACCCAAGTACTTCGTCGTTTCTAAATACATGTGTTGATACCCAACTTGCTTGGCTTGCTTTAAGCTCAAAGCGACAATTCGCTTGGCTAGGCCATGCCCTCGAGTTTGCGGTAAGAAGTACATCTTTTGTAGCTCACACACATTGGGTTTACCTGCTAGAGGGGCAAAGCCACCGCCTCCGACGATCTTTCCGTTGTGTTCGATAACCCAGTACATTGCATTCGCTTGGCTATAGACAGAGTACATATCATCGAGTGTTGGGTCGGCTACGCCATAACCTTTATCTTCTGTGAGTCCATGCTCAGCCGAAACTTGGCGAATGATTTGTGCGATGCTTGGGTTGTCTTGCGGTGTAATGGGTCTAAGGGTGAACTCAGCAATTTGTTCCATGATCTGCCTATGAAAGGGTCACTAATATGTGACCCAATATATGGTGACTAAGCATGTTGGTGCAAACAGAATTGTTGTTGTGCCATTTGGTCGCCTGATTTACGTAACCAGACTTTCTCGTGGAAGTAGTAAGCAACGGTATTTAAAGTTGGCTCTAGCAAAGCCATCACACCGCCGATAAAAGCATCTCCAGTCAACAAGTAGACAACAGTAAAGGCAACACTAAAGTGGATGGTAGCAAAGCTTGCTGTTTTTAATTTGGTCATCCACTGACGAGCTTTAAGAGCAGGAACTTGAGCCCACGCCTTTTCATGAAAATAGAAGGCAACAGTATTCACAGAAGGCTCAATCATAGCGATTAAGCTACCAATTAAGATGTCGCCTGTTAGTACATAAGCGACACTAAATGCGATAGTAAAATGTAATGCAGCAAAGGTTAGTGTCTTTTTCATGATAATTACTCAATCGTTGTGTTGTTTCGATAGGTCTATTATTGAGAATTATTATCATTAAGTATAATGGGAAGTAGAGATTAATTTGATAGATGAAACCTATCAATCAGTGCGGCTAGAGTGAGAAGCATTGGAATATTGGAATCAGGGACATAAAAAAAGGCTGGTCACCAAGACCAACCTTTCTATTTAGACCGAGAAGTTTGAAGCCTTCTCGTTCACTCGGTTTTAAAGCGCAGCGATTGTCGCTTTTTGCTCTTCAAGCTTAACAAGAGTTTCCTTGTAGCCTTCAAGCTTTTCACGCTCTTTCGCGATAACTGCTTCTGGTGCTTTAGCAACGAAACCTTCGTTACCTAGCTTACCTTCGATACGTTTAATCTCGCCGTGAGTCTTAGCGACTTCTTTATCTAGACGAGCAAGCTCTGCATCTTTGTCGATAAGACCCGCCATTGGGATCATCAACTCAGATTTGCCAACCAGTTTAGTTGCACAAGCAGGAGTCTCTTCACCATCAGCTAGAACTTTAATATCGTCTAGCTTAGCTAGAGAAGTAAGAACGATCTTGTTCGCTTCGATACGAGCGGCATCTTTCTCATCAGCAACCTTGATCATTACTTCTAAGCCTTGGCTTGGTGCAATGTCGTATTCCGCACGTAGGTTACGGATAGCAGTGATGAAAGTCTTAACCCATTCGATGTCGTCAACGATCTCAGCATTGAAGTTAGCTTCATTAAACTGAGGAAGCGCTTGAGTCATGATTGTCTCGCCTTCAACGCCGTCTACTAGCGGCTTAACGCTCTGCCAGATAGATTCAGTGATGTAAGGAAGAACAGGGTGAGCAAGACGCAGAGTCTTCTCAAGAACCGTGATAAGCGTGTAACGAGTCGCTTGTTGTTGAGCTTCAGTACCTTTCCAAAGAACAGGTTTAGTTAGCTCTAAATACCAGTCACAGAATTGGTTCCAGATGAATTCGTAAAGCGTGTTTGCTGCCATGTCTAGACGGTAGTTGTCTAGGTGAGCATTAAACTCTTTCGCTGCAACTTCAAACTGAGACTCAATCCACTTATCGGCTAGAGAGAATTCCATGTTTGCACGGTCTTCTACAGACAGTGACATGCCACAGTCGTGCTCTTCTGTGTTCATCAGTACGTAACGGCTTGCGTTCCATAGCTTGTTACAGAAGTTACGGTAACCTTCAAGACGCTTCATATCCCAGTTGATGTCACGGCCAGTTGAAGCCATAGCAGCAAGAGTGAAACGCAGTGCGTCAGTACCGTATGGTTCGATACCGTTTTCGAAAGTCTTACGTGTCGCTTTTTCGATCTTAGCAGCCAGTTTAGGTTGCATCATGTTGCCACAACGCTTTTCTACTAGCTCTTCAAGGCCGATGCCGTCAATCATGTCGATTGGGTCAAGTACGTTACCTTTCGACTTAGACATCTTGTCGCCGTTTTCATCACGGATAAGACCCGTCATGTAAACAGTTTTGAAAGGTACTTGAGCCTTGCCATCTTCGTCTTTCACGAAGTGCATGGTCATCATGATCATACGAGCAACCCAGAAGAAGATAATATCAAAACCAGATACTAGTACTTCAGATGGGTGGAATGTTTTCAGTGCTTCAGTATCTTCAGGCCAGCCTTGTGTGCCGAACGTCCAAAGTGCAGAAGAGAACCAAGTATCCAGTACGTCGTCGTCTTGCTTAAGCACAACAACAGGCGCTAGGTTGTTCTTTTCACGAACTTCTTCTTCAGTGCGACCTACGTAAACTTTACCATCGTTGTCGTACCATGCTGGGATACGATGTCCCCACCAAAGTTGACGAGAGATACACCAGTCTTGCACGTCACGCATCCACGCGAAGTACATGTTTTCGTATTGTTTAGGTACGAATTGGATTTGGCCATCTTCAACCGCTTTAACTGCTGGCTCAGCAAGAGGTGCTGTACGCACGTACCATTGGTCAGTCAGCATTGGTTCGATAACCACGCCACCACGGTCGCCGTAAGGGACAGTTAGGTCGTGATCTTTGATCTCTTCAAGAAGACCAAGCTCATCGAATTCAGCAACGATAGCTTTACGTGCAGCAAAACGCTCCATGCCTTGGTACTTAGCGGGGATATCTGTTGAGTAAACATCGCTTTCTTCGCCGTTCGTTGTGAAGACTTCAGCAGCATCACGGATATCAGCGTTGAACGTTAGGATGTTGATCATTGGTAGGTTGTTGCGCTTACCCACTTCGTAATCGTTAAAGTCATGAGCTGGAGTGATCTTCACACAACCCGTGCCTTTTTCCATGTCTGCGTGCTCATCGCCTACGATAGGGATAAGACGGTTTACAACAGGAAGTAGGATTTCTTTGCCGATAAGATCTTTGTAACGAGGATCTTCTGGGTTAACAGCAACACCAGTATCGCCAAGCATGGTTTCTGGACGAGTAGTCGCAACAACGATGTAGTCTTTACCATCAGCCGTTTTAACACCGTTCGCTAGCGGGTAGCGGAAGTGCCACATGAAACCTTTTTTGTCTTTGTTTTCAACTTCAAGATCCGAGATTGCAGTGTGCAGTTTAGGATCCCAGTTTACTAGACGCTTACCACGGTAGATTAGGTCTTCTTCGTATAGACGAACAAACACTTCTTGAGTCGCAGCCGATAGGCCGTCATCCATAGTGAATCGTTCACGATCCCAATCTACAGATGCACCAAGACGACGAAGTTGTTGAGTGATCGTGCCACCTGATTCGCCTTTCCATTCCCAGATCTTGTCGATGAAAGCTTCACGGCCGTAGTCGTGTTTTGTTTTGCCTTCTTCGGCAGCAATCTTACGCTCAACAACCATTTGAGTTGCGATACCAGCGTGGTCAGTACCCACTTGCCAAAGCGTGTTTTTGCCTTTCATACGTTGAGCACGGATAAGCGTATCCATGATCGTATCTTGGAACGCGTGACCCATGTGTAGGCTGCCAGTGACGTTCGGTGGCGGGATCATGATGCTGTAAGCTTCTTTTGATGTGTCACCGTGTGGCTTAAAGTAGCCTTTCTCTTCCCAAGTCTTATACAGAGCTTGTTCGATTGATGTTGGGTTGTATGTCTTTTCCATAGTGCTCTTAAACGGATACTGTGAATGGTTAATCGTGGTCAAACTTCATAAGTGAAGCTTCTTGAATCTAAATCCAAAGATAGCTTTAACTATGAGGTTTGACTATGGATGTTGAATCTCGATAGTTTGTAGCTGATATCTAGCTTGACGGTAAATTTTATACCTTTCTCGAGCGAGTTGCTTAGCTTTTTCTTCGCAAGGGACGAAGTCTATCACCTGAGCAAAGGCGTTCGCAAAGGTTGTATGATTATCGGCCAGATTAATTACTAGCTGACGATTCCAATTATGTTTTACGCCTTGATAGCCAATTTCGATGTTGGTTGAATACTTCGGGCCTTCGCCAACCAAGTTGTGCGCAATAAAATCACAGGGTTCGACTTGCCAGAAAACTTCAGCAATACGCTCGGCATGCTCTTTGTCATTACAGTTGAGATAAAGTTTAGCGCCTTGTTTTGCAAAGTGCTGAGCAAGAAACAGCACATAGTGAGCAAAACCATCTTCGCTGGCTTGCGGGCTGTCTGAAGGCACAATGTAAAATGTAGCAGTCTGCATACTTAATACTCGAACTGAAAATCGTGGATATCAATGTTACTTGGTTAACAGGGTCTAACAAATAGCGCTTATTAAAAAAGGGCCCGTAGGCCCTTTTTATTATTTTGAAGATTGCTCTTCAGTCTCTTGGCCGCTGCGGTTCAATAAGAATTGGACTAGCATTGAGACAGGACGACCTGTCGAGCCTTTCGCTGCGCCTGACTTCCAAGCTGTACCAGCACTGTCGATGTGTGCCCAGTGGTACTTCTTAGTGAATTTAGACAGGAAACAACCAGCAGTGATTGTGCCGCCAGGACGGCCACCGATGTTCGCCATATCAGCGAATGGGCTGTTTAGCTGCTCATGGTACTCGTCTGCCATTGGTAGACGCCATGCACGGTCACTTGCTTGCTCTGAAGCATTAACAAGTTCGTGAGAAAGTGGGTTGTGGTTCGATAGAACGCCACTGATGTGGTGACCTAGAGCGATAACACATGCGCCAGTTAGCGTAGCAACATCGACAACACAGTCAGGTTCAAAACGCTCAACGTAAGTTAGAGCATCACATAGAACCAAGCGACCTTCAGCATCAGTGTTGAGTACTTCAACCGTTTGGCCTGACATTGTCGTTAGGATATCACCTGGACGGTAAGCATTGCTGCCCGGCATGTTTTCACAACCGGCTAGGATACCAACCACGTTAATAGGCAGGTTCAGCTTAGCCAGTGCTTTCATTGTACCGAATACAGACGCCGCACCACACATGTCGTACTTCATCTCATCCATGCCTTCACCAGGCTTAAGCGAGATACCGCCTGAATCGAAAGTCAGACCTTTACCTACTAATACAATCGGCTTCGCATCTGGATCCGGAGCGCCTTTGTATTCCATGATAGACATCATCGATTCATTTTTAGAGCCACGGCCAACTGCTAGGTATGATGTCATACCCAGTTTTTCCATCTCTTCTTCGCCAATGATCTTAGTCTTCACTGTCTCGTAATCGTCGGCTAAACGACGAGCTTGAGAAGCAAGGTAAGCAGGGTTTGCGATGTTTGGTGGCATGTTGCCTAGATCTTTAGACGCTTTTACACCTGAAGCAATAGCAAGGCCGTGAGAGATTGCTTTCTCACCCAGGCTCAATTCGCGACGTGTTGGTACATTGAATACCAATTTACGTAGTGGGCGACGAGTCTCTGGCTTGTTGCTCTTGAATTGGTCAAATGTGTAAAGACCATCTTTAGTCGCTTCTACCGCTTGGCGAACTTTCCAATAAGTGTCGCGACCTTTAACGTGAAGTTCTGTAAGGAAACATACAGCTTCCATAGAACCTGTTTCGTTTAGTGTACTGATGGTTTTTTGGATAATTTCTTTGTATTGACGCTCGCCTAGCTCACGTTCTTTACCACAGCCTACCAGTAGAACACGTTCTGAAAGTACACCAGGTACTTGATGCAGTAGTAGCATCTGGCCAGGTTTACCCTCTAGATCACCGCGACGAAGCAGTGAACTAATGTAGCCATCGCTAATCTTATCTAATTGCTCGGCTACTGGAGAAAGGCGGCGCGGTTCGAATACACCGACAACGATACATGCGCTGCGCTGTTTCTCTGGGCTGCCACTTTTTACACTGAACTCCATGCGTACTCCTACATCCTGAAGACAAATCGAACTAAATGTTAGATAATGGGTTCTTACTTGTTGGATCCTATAATGGAACTAACCTTAAAGAAGAACGCTAACACTTAGCTAAAAATTTAAAAAAATAAAAGGTTCAACGGGAAATTATAGTGATTCAATCAAAAAAACAAGTTTTGTATAGGTAATTTGAGCGTGATTATTGTTAGATATTTGATCCGCGAGACAATCAAGAGCCAATTTGCGATCTTTTTTGTTCTCTTTCTCGTGTTTCTCAGCCAAAAATTCATCAGTGTTTTAGCGGATGCCTCTGATGGTGATATCCCTGCGAGTCTTATATTGTCGATTGTTGGCTTAAATATGCCAGCGATGGGCCTATTGATGCTTCCACTCAGTATCTATATTGGTATTTTGCTTACTTTTGGCCGCCTTTACGCTGAAAGTGAAATAGTGGTCATGAACGCCACCGGTATCGGTAATAAATTCCTGATCCAATCTGCGCTTTACCTCGCTTTAATTACGGCATCTGTTGCAGCCTTTAACTCATTTTGGTTATCTCCTTGGTCACAAGACAAAGTTGAACAAATGTATGAAGAAGTAGCTGCAGAGAACAGCGTTGATTTGCTACCAAAAGGTAAGTTTGAAGGTACGCCGGATGGCTCTTCTGTCGTGTTTATTGATGATATCGACGGTAATAAGTTAGAAAACGTGTTCGTAGCTCAAATGCGTCCGCGTGATTCTGTACTGCCAAGTGTGATGTTCTCGAAGTCAGGTGATGTAAAAGAGCTCAGTGATGGTCGCCAAGTGATCGTAATGTACGATGGTACTCGTCATGAAGGCATTCCGACTCGCCTCGACTACAGGGTGACGCACTTTGAAGAATACGAAGGCCTGATTGGTCAGCGTGAAGTTGAGAAGAAAGGTCGAGACTGGGAAGCGATCCCTACGCTTGAACTGATTGGTAACTCAAATAATAGTGCGAAAGCAGAGTTGCAGTGGCGTATTTCTTTGGTACTTTGTATTCCATTGTTGACCATGCTTGTCGTGCCACTGTCTGCGGTAAACCCTCGACAAGGTCGTTTTGCGAAAATCGGCCCAGCAATACTGATTTATCTCACCTATTTCTTAGCAATCAGTGCAACCAAGTCTTCAATCGAAGAGGGGAGCATTCCTGCGGTAATCGGCATGTGGCCAATCAATGCGTTATTGTTATTTGTCGCGATTGGTGCCAACTTTATGGATAGCGTGCCAGTAAGGCGTTTGAAAGAAAAATTCAAGAATAAGAGGTTGGCTTAAGCCGTGTTTAAGATTCTCGATTTATATATAGGCAGAACCATCATCGCAACGACGTCACTGGTATTGGTGACGTTTGTTGGTCTCTCTGGGATCATCAAATATGTAGAACAGCTAAGAAAAGTTGGCCGTGGTACATACGATCTATTACAAGCGCTGTATTTCGTTTTATTGAGTATCCCTCGTGATATCGAAATGTTCTTTCCAATGGCTGCATTGCTTGGCGCATTGATAGGGCTTGGTATGCTTGCTGCAAGTTCTGAGCTTGTCGTTATGCAGGCAGCTGGTTTCTCTAAGTTAGATATCGGCCTATCAGTACTTAAAACAGCTATTCCACTGATGATCGTGGTGACATTGCTTGGTCAATGGGGAGCACCGCAAGCGCAGAAAATGGCTCGTGATTTAAGAACTATCTCGATTGCTGGTGGTAATATTATTTCGACGCAAAGTGGTGTCTGGGCTCGTGATGCCAATGACTTCATCTTCATTGTCAAAATCGATGACCAGAAGCTATATGGAATGAACATGTGGCGCTTTGATGAAAACAAGGCACTTAAAACCGCTATTTATTCTGACGAAGTTGATTACGTTGGAGACAACGTGTGGACGATGAAGGATGTAGAGATCACGTCTTTTGAAAACGAACTTCAAATTACTAAAGAAAGTTTACCGACTTACTCTTGGGAAACGTCATTAGCTCCAGATAAGTTGGCGATAGTAACGGTTAAACCAGAAGAGCTATCGTTAAGTGGGTTGTATGATTATGTTTCTTATCTGAAGGCGTCAGAGCAAGATGCATCACGCTATGAATTGGCGCTGTGGAGAAAGATAACCCAGCCAATTTCTATTGCGGTTATGATGTTGATGGCACTGTCGTTTATCTTTGGTCCTTTGCGTAGTGTGACCATGGGTGCGAGGATTTTGTCAGGTGTTATTGCTGGCTTTACCTTCTATATATCCAGTGAGTTCTTTGGCCCAGTGAGTTTGGTTTATCAAATACCACCCGCCTTTGGCGCAATAGCCCCGAGCGTGGTGTTCCTTGGAATTGCCATCATGCTCTTGAGGCGGAAACTGTAAATAGTAAAAAGGAAGGCATAACGCCTTCCTTTTTTGATCTTGATTGGAGCTAACTTAAATCACATTATCGTGCTTGTGGTAACACAACGACTTCGGTCTTTGCCCAGATATCGTGAAAGCCACGCTTTTTTGGATCGAATGGAACACATAGGTTTGCCAATCCAAAACCTGAAGTACCTAAACGAATCAGCGCCTGAGTTACTGTGATCGCTGAGCCATCTTTGTTTTGAACGCGCAGCTTCCAAGCTCTCATGCCGAGAGTTTGACCAGCTCTAGTCCAGAAGAACACGAAGAAATATACCCAAACGGCGACTAAGTAAAAGGTATATGCAGGGCTCCAAATCGGATGGTTGGTTAAGAAGTCACTAACATCTGCATAACCGCTGTGGTTAAAAATGCCGAGAGCCATGAGCGCGTGCAGTAGAGCGACAATGACGCCAGCCGCCAACATTTCAATAGCGATTACAATAAGGGCGTCATAGAACAAAGCACCAAATCGGCGCATGACTCCTGCTGGTGGCAGAGTGTTTGTTGATGTCATGTGTTATTACTTCTTTAAAAATTGAGGCGTCAGAATATAGTTTAAGGCTTAGCCTGAAAAGAGACATGACGCACAGCTTATGACTTAGTGGCGAAATTATCGGCAAACACACATGAATTCAAGTTTTTATACTTGCCACATCAGTTCGCATACGTATAATGCCAAACATCGAAAGGGCAATGCCCCAAGATAATGCCGGTATGGTGAAATTGGTATACACGACGGATTCAAAATCCGTTGCCTTCGGGCGTGGCGGTTCAAGTCCGCCTACCGGTACCATATTTAAATGACAAAGCCTCGACGAAAGTCGGGGCTTTGTTGTATCTGGGATATAGGAAGCGTTGCCTTCGCGGTGGCGGCAGGAATGCCTGTCCAATTAGTCCGCCTACCGGTACCAAACATAGAAAGGTCGCTTTTATAGCGACCTTTCGTCGTTTTGGGCGTTTGTGAATTTTAAATCCAGCGTGTCGGCTTGGATGCAAGCCCAGTCAAGTCGCCTACCGGTACCATATTTAGATAAAGCCCTGATCAGAAATGGTCGGGGCTTTGTTGTATCTGGGGTATAGGAAGCGTTGCCTTCGCGGTGGCGGCAGGAATGCCTGTCCAATAAGTCCGCCTACCGGTACCAAACATAGAAAGGTCGCTTTTATAGCGACCTTTCGTC
>NZ_JBFSUV010000017.1:0-2337 GCF_041467515.1 Vibrio sp. 10N.247.311.12 | reverse complement strand
GTTTTAGGCGTTTGTGAATTTAAAATCCAGCGTGTCGCTGCAGTTGCCCTTCAATTAGACAGATCTTGATGTTTCATTCCTAAATCCCATAATTTCGCTTCGCTACTCGGTCTGATAATGAATTAATTATCTTAAATCATGATGTTACCTGTCATTCTCTCTTCTATTGTCTATGTTTAAAGGACTAACAGAGGAGAGAAATATGCTGACAGTAACCCCTTACTTATTTTTTGATGGTCGTTGTAGTGAAGCGTTGGATTTTTATCACAAGTGCTTTGGTGGTGTGGTTTTATCTAAGCAGCTTTTTAGTGATGCACCACAGGTAATAGAGGGAGCTCAACCTGATTGGGTTATGCATGCTGAGTTCGAAGCGTTTGGTATGAAGCTGATGATGTCTGATGGTGTTAAGGCAAAAGAACTCAAAGGCAACAATCTCGCTCTCTCTCTTGTGACTGAAGATAGCGCGACTCAAGAACAAATCTTTGAAAAGCTCAAGAAGGGAGGGCGGATAATGACTCCACTCGCAGATACTTTTTGGGGGGCTCGATTTGGCAAAGTAGAAGATAAATTCGGTATACGCTGGATGGTGCACTGCGACTCTTTAAGTTGAGCCTGTGAAATTGGATAGTGAAATTGCTGCTTGGTTTTATTAGAATTATAAATAGAGATTAATCATCAATATTATATATAAAAATGGGCAGCATAAAGATTACCGTAGATCGCATTCAGCCCGGTCTGCATATACGACTCCCCGTAAAATGGAATGAACACCCATTTTTATTCAACAGCTTTAAAATCAAAGATGACGCTCAAGTAAAAGTAATTCGACATCTTGGGATTAAGCACGTCTATATAAACCTGAGTCAAAGTGATACCTCACCTTTACCTGTTAATCACGTAGGTGAACAAGAAGTCGATATTGATTCACAGGTAAGCCTTGAAACGGAAAGAATGTGGAAAGATAAGCATGAGCGTATCGAAACCCTTAGCTCTTACCGCCGCAGGGTGAGTCATTGTGAGAGAGAGTTTGAACGTTCGCTTGCTCGAATGCGATCTGTGATGACCAAGATCCGTAACAGACCTTTAGATGCGGTAGGGGAGGTTAAGGCTCTTGTTGATGATATCGTTGAAACTCTAGTGAGCGATGATAACGTCACCTTGCACCTTATGAATGCTAAAGCAGATTTCGAAGATATTTACTTTCATACTCTAAATGTTTCGGTTGTTGCACTGATGATAGGAAAGGCCAAAGGCTATAACACACAGCAATTGAAAGACCTCTCATTCGCAGCGTTGTTTCACGATGTAGGCAAGATCAAAATACCAGTCGCGATACTAAGAAAGCAGAGTGCACTAACGGTGCCAGAAGAGAACTACCTGAAGCTTCATACTAAATACGGTGCGGATATTGTATCGGCAATTGATGACTTTCCTGAAAGTGCTAAAAAGGTGATCGCTCAACATCATGAGATGAATGATGGTTCTGGCTACCCCGAGGGCTTAAAAGAACATGAGATTGATGAATTTGCCAAGATAGTCGCCGTGGCTAATGCATTTGATAACCTTTGCCATGGTAAAACGCAATCTCAACAAATGATCCCGTATTTGGCACTGTCCCACCTATATAAGAGCTGCAAGCATCTATATAGCCAAGATAACTTGGGGCTGTTAGTTAAGTTCATGGGAGTCTATCCACCAGGAACTGTAGTACAGCTTTCAAATGACTCGATTGGGATTGTGATATCCGTTAACGCTAAACATATGCTTTATCCAAATGTACTTATCTATGATCCTAGCGTGCCAAGAACCCAAGCTCCGATCATTGACCTCTTTATTAAAGAGATCAAAATCGTTAATGCCGTTCATCCAAGCAAATTACCTGAACAAGTTCGAGAGTATCTAAACCCTAGGGCTCGTTTATCTTACTTTTTTGATAGTGGAGAGTAGTTATCCACAGGTCGTTGTGGGTAATTTGTTCGAAACTTGGGGTGAAAGTGGTATAAATAAGCCCTTGGTTGAAATGTCTTCGCTTAACCTCTTTTTTTAATAAAAAACGCATTTATTGCTTGCCAATATGAGCGGCATCTCTATAATGCCGCCTCACTGACACGGCAGACGCCACAAGGCTTCAGCGAGAAATGTTAGTAAGGCAACTAGCTTTAAGCGATGATTCGCTTCTACTTTTAAAAAGTAGGAATTAATTCCAAATAAGTGTTTGACACTGAGAATTAAATCGCTAGAATGGCCGCCTCTTCCGAAGTGATGTAAGTCACAACGAAGAGAAGCTCTTTAACAATTTAAACCTATCAATCTGTGTGGGCACTCGTTGATGAATAT
>NZ_JBFSUV010000016.1:0-88844 GCF_041467515.1 Vibrio sp. 10N.247.311.12 | reverse complement strand
CGCTTGTACGGTGGTGTGAGAGGACGGAGGCCGTGAGGCCTCCTCCTACTCGATTGTCTGTTGTAGGCGCATCTATTGCTCTACAACGATTATTCTTATTATACGTTCGTTACGTCGATGAACATTGACTCATCGATGTTAGAAGATGAAATTTCAGCTTCTTCGAATTCGTACGCTTTGCGGTCTTCACTACGGTCTAGTGGAAGGTTCACGAAGTCAAACAGCTCGCGGTCAGCCAGTTGGCTTGGACTTACGTTCTGAATTGACTTGAAGATCTTCTCAACACGACCTGGCGTTTTCTTATCCCAATCAATTAGCATCGCTTTAATGTTCTGACGCTGTAGATTCTCTTGAGAGCCACATAGGTTACAAGGAATGATTGGGAACTCTTTATGTTCAGCGTATTTGATTAGGTCCGTTTCACGACAGTAAGTCAGTGGACGAATAACAACGTTACGACCATCATCTGAACGAAGCTTTGGTGGCATAGCCTTTAAGCGCGCACCGTGGAACATGTTTAGGAACATGGTCTCAACGATGTCGTCTAGGTGGTGACCCAGAGCGATCTTAGTAGCACCAATCTTCTCTGCGAATGAGTACAAAGTACCACGACGAAGACGAGAACATAGGCCACACGTTGTTTTACCTTCTGGCACTTTCTCTTTAACCACTGAATACGTGTCTTTATCTACGATGTAGTAAGGAATGTTCAGCGTTTCAAAGTACTCAGGAAGAATGTGTTCAGGGAACCCAGGTTGTTTTTGATCTAGGTTTACTGCCACAACATCAAATTTGATCGGTGCTGCTTCACGTAAACGTAGCAAAATATCTAGCATCGCAAATGAATCTTTACCGCCACTAATACATGCCATTACTACGTCATTCTCTTCGATCATGTTGTAGTCGATGATGGCATTTCCAACATTTCTTCTCAGACGTTTCTGAAGTTTGTTGAATTCAAGTGTTTCTTTTCTATTATCGTTTTGGTTCATTGCGACTCTCACATCGTCGTATTACCGACTGTAGATTGCTAGTGGGACTGTTTTAGGGCGTGGATTATACGGATTTTTATTTGATGTTGAAATAGTAACGGCCGGATAAACAAGCTGAGTAATAGAAAGATTCTGCTTTTATTGTTCGATAAGCGCCTAAACGGCAGAGAAACGCGGCTTCACAAGCTCTCGGTTGGTATCATAGATAAAGAAAAGCAGCCTGATCTAATTCGATGAGGCTGCTTTAAGATATGTCGTAAAAGCTTAGGGGAATGATTCCGCTAAGCTTTTACTTCACTAACAATGATTCCGTTAAAAATTATTGCGCGGGAATGTACGGCAATACGCGAACTGTTGGTTCTGGCAACGTGATGCTGTCACTTCCATTCAGTTCTTCTAAGGTGAATTTCGCTCGCCCTTCTTTGATTGGTAGTTGCTTGCCATTTGAAAGCTCGATGTTGCCTTCCAGCTTATTAGCGAACTCTAGCGTGAACCCTTGGATATCTGGCGTGAACCAACCAGAGAACATACCGCTGACGTCTTCAAGCATCGCCTGCATCTGTGGCAATAGGTTTTCTATCTGTGCAACTTCTACTGTGCCAGCTAAAGGCTCTTGAGTCATCACCACAAAAGAATACGCACATTCCTGTTCTTGAGTTTGTACAAAGATAAGAGGGTTTGCTGAGCGTAGGTTTTGATCTACCGGTAGAAGCAGTTCATTGGCCGGAGAGACTTTTAGCTCTTCGTAGTGCTCTTCTTTTTCCATCCAAGCTTTGCTGATGTGACAGGTTTGCTGAGCTTGTTGATCAACAAAGAAGACCGCAACTTTGACATCATCATGCCCTTCTTTGGTGTTGTTTTTCAGCTGAGTATAAAGCTTAGAATACGTGAACATGTATTCTTGCGCTGAAGCAGGAAGAGAAACCCCAAGGCTTAATGAGGCTAATAAAGCGAGTGCTGTCTTTTTCATTATTATAATCTTGTCGAAGTTGAGCGTTTATAAATAGAAAGAGCAGCCAATGAGCTGCTCTTTTTGTGATATTACTGGTATAAGCCGACTATCGAAGGCAACCAAGTTGGTATCAAAATGAGTTACTTTTTCCAGTATACCTCGTTGTGACGGATCATAGCTTGTAAATCAGTCACATAGTCGGAACCTCGCTCAGAATATTTTAACAAGCCATTGGTGAGCTCTGTCGCCGTTGCGGTTGTTAAAAGATCATCACCTTGCGCATCAAGTTTTGCACGAATCACTCTTAGATCGGCGTAAGCACGATTACGATTAAGGTTCATGAAATACCGATGTACGGATTCTTGGCTTGAAGAGAATGTTGCGACTTCATGAGAGCTACCTTCGTTACGTTGTAGCGGAACAAGGCCACAACCTTTGGTGTAACACCAGTGTCCAAAATAGTTATTTGCTTTAGTGGCGAAACGAGATGTACCCCAAGCTGATTCATTGGCCGCCTGAGTTAACACAAGCGCTTCAGGTAGCACGTTTACACGATTCAACATTTCTTTCAGCCAAGCGTCATCTAAGCCCGATGAAGGTACAGGCAGGCTATACAGCTTCCCTAGTCTCTTTGCGTATGACGCGTCTTCAGAGTCAACATTGTTCAACCCCGTCTCTGAAAGCTTGGTTAGAAACGCACGTTCTTTGGTGATTCGCTTGTTTTCGATGTTGATACTTGGGCGAAGATAAGAAAAGAAGGTGTCTTTCTTTTTATTTACATCTTCAATCGCTGCGAAATCTGGCTTATCAGAAGAGACGGTCAAGTCACCAAAGTTTTGCTCTGAGTCTGAAGCCTTTTGCCCCGCTCGCCTGCGCTCTTCTTCTTGTTGGTAAAGCATTGGGCCAACTAACGAGATCGAGCCAACTAAGGCTAATGCTGTCACTTTTAGCGCAAGTGATTTACTTGCGCTTAATTTAGAGTTGTTATGCATCGAATACCTGTGGGTCTTTATTGTTGCTACCGTTGTGGTCGTCATCGCTCTTTGGACGATCTGAAGCAATCAGTTTCAACTTGATGCCAAACATTTCACGGTAAAGGATTCCTTTCACGTGGAAGAAGAACGGAAGAACGAAGATTAAGCCAATGCCGTACATCATTGCCGCGACGATGAACATCAGCATTACTAATAGGTAGATAGAAGCAACGGTGAAGATTTTTTTGTTGACAGCACGCAGAGAAAGCAGCAGCGATTGCATTGGCGGCACTTTCTTATCACAAATCAACAGGATTGAGTGGCTGAACGCCAGTGAGAAGTAGATAGACAAGAACGGCAGAATCATACCTGCGATGCCTTGAAGCATTAGGCTAAACAAAGTCACTAGAATAACCGGAACCGTAAACTGCAAACCTTTACCAATGTGGCGTACTTTGGTTTGTAGACCAGCAGCGTGGCTCATGGCCATTAAACAGATACCAGCATAGATAGGTGCACTGATCACTTCATAGCTAAAGTTCGCAATAAAAATCGATTCAACGATTTGTGGCGTGAACGACTCTGGGTCGATAACCGCATCCAAGATAACCGCAGGATCACCAAGCTGTAGTTTTAGTGCGATATAAAAGATAGCGAGCTGCACAAACATCAAAGCAATAATCGCTGGGGAAAACGAAAGAAAGTGACTTATCGTATGTTTCCAAGCTTCTTGGAATACAGCCGTTGCTTTGAGCTCATAATCGCCAGAAAGTGCACGGTTGATACTACCGCCCAAATTAAAATCTTTTTCGATGTCGTTGTTCATATTGATACCTAGGTGTGCCGATTAAGCGAAGCCACCTAACTTATTGATAAAAAATTACCTTCATTATACTCATATGTCGGATACAAACTAAAATATGAATCTGTAACAAGGCTTGCTTTTGCGTCTTAATGGTTAATAATTAGACACTTGTTAGGGTGTAGACCCAGTAAATAACAGTATGGTAAAGGATGTTTACTTTTACCTGCGAAATTTTTTATCTTCGAAAGGTAAAAAATGCTTTGAATTCACGTTTTTGGTGATTATGATGCGCGCCTTAAAGGTGTATAGCAACAGGTCTCAAATAGAACCAAGGTGGAGAAAAACAGACGTTGAACGCTAAAAAATCAGTAGGAAAGCCAGTAGTACAGCTAACTGGCATCAGTAAAAGTTTCGATGGTAAGGAAGTCATCGGCAATCTGGATTTAAACGTAAATCATGGTGAGTTTCTCACGATTTTAGGCCCATCAGGTTGTGGTAAAACAACCGTGCTAAGAATGATTGCGGGTTTTGAAACGGCAGATAGTGGTCAAATACTATTAGCTGAACAAAACGTAACCCAAGTTCCTGCTGAACAAAGGCATGTAAACACTGTATTCCAAAGCTATGCCCTATTCCCGCATATGACCGTTTTCGACAATGTGGCATTTGGCTTACGCATGCAGAAAGTTCCAAACAGCGAGATTGAGCCTCGTGTAATGGATGCTTTGAAAATGGTGCGCCTAGAACAAATGGCACAACGAAAGCCACACCAGCTATCTGGTGGTCAACAGCAACGTATCGCAATCGCTCGTGCTGTCGTTAATAAGCCTAAAGTTCTTTTGTTGGATGAATCTCTATCTGCTCTGGATTACAAACTACGTAAACAGATGCAAATCGAGCTGAAACAATTACAACGCCAACTTGGTATCACGTTCATTTTTGTAACGCATGACCAAGAAGAGGCGCTGTCTATGTCTGACCGTATTATTGTTATGCGTGATGGCGTGATTGAACAAGACGGAACACCAAGAGAGATCTACGAAGAGCCTAAGAACCTATTTGTAGCGCGTTTCATTGGTGAAATTAACGTATTCGAAGCGACAGCGAAATCTCGTCAAGATGAAAAACGCATTGTTGCGACAATCGAAGGTGAAGAGTCCATTATCTATCACGATAAAGACGTAACACCGGGTCAAAAACTGCAAGTATTGCTTCGCCCTGAAGATCTTCGAATCGAAGAAATTAAAGAGTCAGAGCAACGCGGTATTGTTGGCCACATTGTCGAGCGAACCTATAAAGGCATGACATTAGATTCAGTCGTAGAACTTGAATCTGGTATGCGTGTCATGGTTAGCGAATTCTTCAACGAAGATGACCCTGATGTTGATCACTCACTGGGCCAAAAAGTTGCAGTAACTTGGGTTGAGAGCTGGGAAGTGGTATTAGAAGATGAGCAAGAAGTTTAATTTACAAAACGCAATTGTTGCTTTAATCACAGGTTGGTTAGTGTTGTTCGTGATGATTCCAAACATCATGATCATTGGTACTAGCTTCTTAACTCGTGATGAAGCGAACTTGATCGAGATGACCTTCACTCTCGATAACTACGTGCGTTTGGCTGACCCGCTGTATTTTAAAGTGTTGATGCACTCTTTCTATATGGCTATTGTCGCAACCCTACTTTGTTTGATTATTGGTTACCCATTCGCTTACATCGTGGCAAAAATGCCGGCGAAGTGGCGTCCAATCATGTTGTTCCTAGTGATAGTACCATTCTGGACGAACTCTTTGATTCGTACATACGGATTAAAAATTGTACTGGGTACGCAAGGTGTCTTGAACAAAAGCTTGTTAGCGTTAGATATCATTGATAAACCGCTACGTATCATGTACTCAGAAACCGCAGTAATGATCGGTTTAGTGTACATCCTACTTCCGTTTATGATTCTGCCGCTGTATTCAGCGATTGAAAAACTGGACGATACGTATTTAGAAGCGGCTAAAGATTTAGGTGCGAACAAACTGCAAACGCTATTGAAAGTGGTACTACCACTAACAATGCCGGGCATTATTGGCGGCTGTTTGTTAGTGCTACTGCCAGCGTTAGGTATGTTCTACATCTCTGACCTATTAGGCGGAGCTAAGAACCTATTGATTGGTAACGTGATTAAGAGCCAAGTACTCAACGCTCGAGACTGGCCGTTTGGCGCAGCGACGAGTATCGCACTGACCATGGCAATGGCTGTGATGCTGTATGCCTACTACCGAGCAGGTAAGCTATTGAACAAGAAAGTGGAGCTAGACTAATGGGGCGCACAGTTAAGTTCAGCTTTATGGCGCTGGTATACGCCTTTCTATACCTACCTATTATCGTATTGATCGCTAACTCGTTTAATGCCAATAAGTTTGGTATGAAATGGGGTGGCTTCACCACTAAATGGTATGACGCGCTTATTAACAACGACAGCCTAATGCAGGCTGCGTGGCACTCGATCAACGTAGCGGTGTTCTCAGCAACAGCCGCAACGATTGTCGGGAGCCTTACAGCAGTAGCCCTATTCCGTTACCAATTTAAAGGTAAAGGCATCGTAAATGGCATGCTGTTCATCGTAATGATGTCTCCAGATATCGTAATGGCGATTTCGCTTCTTGCGCTATTCTTGGTAATGGGTGTTCAACTTGGGTTCTTTACCCTACTTGCTGCTCACATTACCTTCTGTCTACCGTTTGTTGTAGTAACGGTATACAGTCGCTTGAATGGCTTTGATGTGAAGATGCTAGAAGCCGCAAAAGACTTAGGTGCAAGTGAATGGACGATTCTAAAACAGATCATTCTGCCTCTTGCTAAGCCAGCGGTTGCTGCGGGTTGGTTATTGAGCTTCACTCTGTCTTTGGACGATGTAATCATTAGCTCTTTCGTAACCGGCCCAACGTATGAAATCTTACCACTGAAGATTTACTCAATGGTTAAAGTGGGTATCTCTCCTGAGGTAAACGCCCTAGCAACAGTGATGTTAGTGGTGTCGTTAATACTGGTGATCATTTCTCAGTCATTAGCGAGAGAAAAAATCAAGTAAGTCTCCTACTCTATATAGAGACTGGCTTGATTAAGAAGTTAAGAGACTTCAAGTTCAAAAAAAGTGTTAATCATAAACAGAATGGTAAATTGCCATTCTGTTTTTCTATCTACTGCCTTCGGGCAACGTTTAGTTTGGAGCTAACGTCAATGAAAAAATGGGCTACTCTATTAGCTGGTAGTGCATGTGCGCTTTCAATGTTATCTGCACCATCATTTGCAAAAGATAACAAAGAATTGGTATTCATGAATTGGGGACCTTACATCAACAGTGAGATTCTAGAACAGTTCACTGATGAAACTGGTATCAAGGTGATCTACTCGACTTACGAGTCGAACGAAACCCTGTACGCAAAGCTAAAAACACACAACAAAGGCTATGACCTAGTTGTGCCGTCGACTTACTTCGTATCTAAGATGCGTGACGAAGGTATGCTACAAAAGATCGACAAAACTAAGCTGAACAACTTCAAGAATCTAGATACTAACTATCTAGATAAGCCGTACGACCCAAGCAACGACTACTCTATTCCACACGTAGTTGCGATCACAGGTCTTGCTGTTAACACTGACATGTACGATCCAGAAGATTTCCAAAGCTGGGCTGATCTATGGAAGCCAGAGCTTGAAGGTCAACTGATGATGATGGACGACACTCGTGAAGTGTTCCACATCGCACTGCGTAAGTTAGGTTACTCTGGTAACACAACCAACGAAAAAGAGATCGACGAAGCGTACGCTGAGCTACAAAAGCTTATGCCAAACGTTCTAGTATTTAACTCAGACAACCCAGGCGCGCCTTACATGTCTGGTGAAGTGGGTCTTGGTATGCTGTGGAACGGTTCTGCTGCTGCAGCGCAAAACGAAGGTCTACCAATCAAACTGGTTTTCCCTAAAGAAGGCGGTATCGGTTGGGTTGATAACTTTGCGATTAGCTCTGGTGCGGTAAACGTAGAAGCAGCTCATAAGATGATTGATTTCCTACTTCGCCCTGAAATTGCTGAGCAAATTTCTCGTGACACAGGCTACCTAACGGCCGTTAAAGCGTCTAACGAGAAGTTCAAAGATAGCCCTGCGCTATTCCCATCGCAAGAAGACCTTGATCGTGTTGAATGGCAAGCTGCGGTTGGCGATAAGACAGTGAAGTACGAAGATTACTTCATGAAACTTAAAGCAGGTCAGTAATTTAGCTTATTATCTAACTGTGGCTAAGTAACCAGTTTACTTAACAGGTCAACGTAGATAATCAATAAGTTAAAAATAAGAATATCAATGAATAGGCAGCTTAGGCTGCCTATTTTATTATATCGCTGCTATAATATAGCGCGATTTTTCGAAATCCTTTACCTTGGGTTCACTACCCAGCTCCAAATCAAACAAATGAACGGAACAGTAATGAAAAAAACACTGTATACCGGCGCATTGTGTGCTGCTACTTTACTTTCTACACCCTCTTTCGCAGCTGACCAAGAACTGTATTTTTACAACTGGTCTGAATATATTCCAAATGAAGTACTAGAAGACTTCACAGAAGAGACGGGCATTAAAGTCTACTACTCAACTTATGAGTCTAACGAAAGCATGTACGCTAAGTTAAAAACTCAAGGTACGGGTTACGACTTAGTGGTTCCTTCTACTTACTTCGTTTCTAAGATGCGTAAAGAAGGCATGCTTCAAGAGCTTGATAAAACCAAGCTAAGCCACTTTGCAGATTTGGATCCAAATTACTTAGATAAGCCATTTGACCCAAATAACAACTACTCAATCCCATACATCTGGGGTGCGACGGGTATTGGTATCAACTCAGACATGCTAGACAAGTCTTCAGTTAAAAACTGGGGCGATCTGTGGGATACGCAGTGGGAAGGTCAACTGATGATGATGGATGACTCTCGTGAGGTTTTCCATATCGCTCTATCTAAACTGGGCTACTCTCCAAACACGACTAACCCTGAAGAAATCAAAGAAGCCTACGAAGAACTTCGTAAGCTAATGCCAAACGTATTGGTATTTAACTCAGATTTCCCAGCGAACCCTTACCTAGCAGGTGAAGTGTCTCTTGGTATGCTTTGGAATGGTTCTGCTTACATGGCACGCCAAGAAGGCGCAACGATTGACATTATCTGGCCAGAAAAAGGCGCTATCTTCTGGATGGACAGCCTAGCAATTCCAGCAGGCGCTAAGAACACTGAAGCGGCTCATAAGATGATCGACTTCCTTCTTCGCCCAGAGAACGCTGCGAAAATTGCTCTAGAGATCGGTTACCCGACACCAGTTAAAACCGCTTACCCTCTTCTTCCTAAAGAATTTGCTGAAGACAAGAACGTTTTCCCACCACAATCAGTGATGGATAACGGTGTGTGGCAAGATGAAGTTGGTGAAGCGAGCGTTATTTATGACGAGTACTTCCAAAAACTTAAAGTAAACAACTAAGTTATTGTTAGTTAAGAAGTTAAGTAAATAAAGCGGCGTAAGCCGCTTTATTTTTTCAGATTCAGAAACTGATGTGTGTTATTAAAGACAAGGCTTAGGCCGTTAAAGAACCTTTCTCTGTACATAATAACTCGCCAACCAGTTTAGGCACCTCGATACTCGCCTTGCCGTAGCGCTTCTCTTCAAATTCACTTTCAACCGCACTTGGTTCGAGGTTTATCTCGATAGTATGTGCACCATGCATTTTCGCATCATGCACAAAACCGGCAGCTGGATAAACTACGCCCGATGTACCGATTGAAATAAACAGATCCGCTTCTTCCAGTGCTGAATAGATGTCACCCATTCGTAATGGCATTTCGCCAAACCACACAATATGAGGGCGCATCTGCGCTGGAATTTGACAACAGTGACAGAGTTCGCCGGTTTCGATGTCACCTTTATGTTCGATAACTTGATTGGATTCACTGCAACGTGCTTTTAAAAGTTCACCGTGCATGTGGATAATGTTGTTGCTGCCGCCTCTCTCGTGCAAATTGTCGATGTTTTGAGTAATGATGGTAACTTTGCCATCAAGCTTGTCTTCGAGCTCTCCTAGCGCCTTGTGGGCTGAATTGGGCTGAATGCTCTCACTTTGCAGGCCGTGACGACGCTTGTTATAGAAGGCTTGTACCAAGTCAGGATCTTTTGCGAACCCTTCAGGCGTCGCTACATCTTCGATTTTGTGGTTTTCCCATAGCCCGTCTTGTGCTCGGAATGTTTGTATCCCCGACTCTGCAGAGATGCCAGCGCCAGTAAGAATTACGATATTTCGATATGGGAAATGCATATAACGTCCTTTTAGATATGTCACTTTGTAACAGCTTAGCACTGTTCAAATTCCAACAATAGTTTTGGGGATTAGACCATAGTCTTAGGCAACTGAATTCATTGGCTATTTGTGACATAACTCGCTTGATAGTTGTGGTTGTTGTTACTCAAATTCTCTGTTTTGCTATCCATAGAAACAAAAAAGCGACCGAAGCCGCTTAGTTCTGTTCAACAGTTGTCTACTTGATGTGCTTTACCCCACCAAGTGAACAACGTTAGTCTTCGTTGATAGAAGAGATCTTATGGATAGAAAGATCCGCACCGTTGAATTCATCTTCTTCACTTAAGCGTAGGCCTGTTAGTTTGCTCAACACACCGTATACGATTAACGCGCCGACGAAAGCAACAGCAACACCTGCGACTGTACCAATCAACTGAGAAGCAAAGCTCACGCCGCCTAGACCCCAGAAAGCTTGTTGGCCGAAGATACCAGCAGCAACGCCACCCCAGGCACCACATACGCCGTGTAGAGGCCATACACCCAGTACATCATCGATCTGTGTTTTGTTTTGCATATAAGTAAATAGGTAAACAAACAGCGCACCTGCCACACCGCCCGTCACCAAAGCGCCAAGTGGGTGCATCAAATCTGAGCCCGCACAGATAGCGACGAGACCAGCCAAAGGACCATTGTGGATGAAGCCCGGGTCATTTTTACCTGCAATTAGAGCCGCAAGAATACCGCCAACCATGGCCATGAGAGAGTTCATTGCCACGAGACCGCTGATGCCATTGATCGCTTGAGCTGACATCACGTTAAAGCCAAACCAACCCACACATAAGATCCAAGAGCCTAGTGCTAAGAATGGGATATTCGATGGTGCGAAGTTGGTGTGTTTGCCTGCACGGATTCGACCTTTACGCATCCCTAAGAAGTAAACTGCGACCAATGCAATCCAACCGCCAACACCGTGAACGACAACAGAGCCTGCGAAGTCATGAAATCCATAACCGAATTGCGCTTCGAGCCAATCTTGGAATCCAAAGTTGCCGTTCCAAATGATGCCTTCAAAAAATGGATAGATGAAACCAACCGTAAACAGTGTCGCAATCAAAATTGGGTAGAAACGTGCACGCTCTGCGATACCGCCTGAAACGATCGCAGGGATTGCCGCTGCGAATGTCATAAGGAAGAAGAACTTCACCAGCTCATATCCGTTGCCTTGCGACAGTGTTTCTGCGTCTGCAAAAAAGTGTGCACCGTAAGCAACCCAGTAACCGATAAAGAAGTAAGCAATGGCGGAGACACCAAAATCCGACAGGATCTTAACGAGCGCGTTTACTTGGTTCTTCTTTCGAACGGTACCGACTTCTAGAAATGCAAAGCCAGCGTGCATCAAGAAAACCATGATGGCACCGAGTAATAGGAATAAAGTATCTGAACTTTGGGTAAGGGTTTGTACTGCACTATGAACTTGAGTCACCGTTTCACTCATTAAAGCATTCTCCTTCGCTTTATCTGATTTGCACTGATATCGTGCGATTCAATGTTGTAATTAATTAAAGACTCAACAGTGAACGCAAGATGCGTTCCAAGTGTGTGGTGTAATTTTTGTGCAACAGTTTTTGCTTTTAACTTACTGATTAATAGTGCATAAATTTATCGGTGCACTTTCTTGGTTCTTAATAAGCGTGAAAATGGAAACAAGAATTGCACCAATTAAGGGAGTTGCACCATATTGAAGCGGTCAATACCATGCTTCATTAAGTTTCGTTGCTGATTAGAAACAAAAAGCCCAATGACCGAAATCATTGGGCTTTCAAAAGGACTATTGTGCTAGATAATTCGCTATCTAGTGAGTCTATGCTCGACTACAAGTTTGGACCTGTTGTCGGGTTTTGCGGTAGGTTTTGACTTAAACGCTGCATACCTTGATACATACGAATAAACCAAACCACAATCGCAACACCACCAAACAACATGCCTACATACGGGATGTAGTAAGCGATGTCATCGATAATGTGGTTTTGATACCAGTAATCGTTCACACCAATTAACACGCCGTTAGAGGTCGCTACCGTGACGATAAGCACAACAAAGAACGTCAGGTTCAAGAAGAACGAGCGAATCAAGCCGTAGTAATGGGTGTCCACTACTTCGCCGTCTTCGCCTTTATCTAAACGATAGCCCGCGTAGATAATGGCAATCACACCAGAGAGAAGACAAGTAAATGGTGTAAAGCAGCTTAGGATGTAAGCAACCCAAATACCCTTATGAGGTTTGTTCATTCTTATTCACCCCTTCCGTTTTCTCTGTTGCTACGTTAGCGCTTTGTTCAACGCCGTTTTTCTCTTGTTCCATCACTTCTTTGTACCAAAGGTCATGGTGTTCCTTAGCCCAGGTTTCATCGACTTCGCCTGTTACCATACCTTCTAGTGCGCCTTCCATACCGAACAAGCCAATATAGATGTGGAACACAAAACCGCAGATAAGGATCAAAGCAGCAAGCATGTGAACTAAGTTGGAAAGCTCCATATCACGTCGTGTTTGGCCAAAAATTGGGAAATCTAACACCAAGCCACTGATCGCTGCCACACTGCCCATAACGATAAGCAGCCAAAATAGCGCTTTTTCACCCGCGTTCGAAAACTCTGCAGATGGATGAGAACCTTTGTGTTTCCCTACCATACCACCCAGTTTCATGAACCACTGTACATCGACCATCTTGAAAATAGACTTGCGCCACCACTTGATGAGAACAGCCATCAACAGCACATAGAAAATCGGGCCGATGTAGTTGTGGTATTGCTTCGCCAATAGAACGATGAAGCCCCAAAGG
Organism: Vibrio sp. 10N.247.311.12; assembly: GCF_041467515.1. Lineage (NCBI taxonomy): Bacteria > Pseudomonadati > Pseudomonadota > Gammaproteobacteria > Vibrionales > Vibrionaceae > Vibrio > Vibrio sp. 10N.247.311.12. The sequence goes on along the minus strand of NZ_JBFSUV010000016.1, from coordinate 75,962 downwards.
TCTGTTGGAATGTACGGCTTCAAGAAGTGCTTACCGTAAACCAACATCAAACCACTGAACGCCAGTGTTAAGAAGGTAAACGCCATACTCCAGTGCAAGGCACGGTCTAGTCGAGACCAACGTTTGATCTTACGGCCTGTTCTTGGCGCGCTTAGCATTAGCGGGCCAATCACAACGTACATCAAAGTCACGAAAGCAATACTGCCAAAGATAGCGACGGCACCGGCTGGTGACATCCACTTCTCTTTCAATATGTACCACGTTTGACCTGGAGTACTGATCAACACACCATGCTCAGCTGATTGAGATGTGGTGTAACCTTCCTCACCGTTTCTCACTTGTCGCCAAAAATCGGCGCCAGCAAGTTGTGTGATTTCTCGTTGAGCAGAGCTCGATTGAGTTTGTGATGAGTTCGTCTCAGATGCATGACTCATAGGAGAAAGCATTGTTAGTGCTGCCAACATTGGCAGCACTACAAGGAAGAGACGCTTAAACATTGTAAGCATATGTCTCTCCTACTTAGCTCTTAGTCGCATCGTAAGAAAGGTCGTTGCCGTCTGTCCAACCTGCACCTTTCGCACCACGTTCAACAACACGCTGACGGAAAACATCAGAAACTTTCTCTGCGTCACCCGCTAGCAGTGCCTTAGTTGAACAAAGCGAAGCACACATTGGCAGTTTGCCTTCAGCAATACGGTTCGCACCGTATTTTTGACGCTCTTCAACAGAACCTGGCTCTGTTTCTGGGCCGCCAGCACAGAAGGTACATTTGTCCATTTTACCGCGCTCACCAAAGGCTTCCTGTTTAGGAAATTGAGGTGCGCCAAACGGACAAGCAAACAAGCAGTAACCACAACCGATACACAGATCTTTATTGTGAAGTACGATGCCGTCTTCCGTATGTTCAAAACAGTCTGCCGGGCAAACTGCCATACAAGGGGCATCAGTACAGTGCATACACGCTACTGAGATAGAGTTTTCACCTGGTTCGCCATCGTTCAGTGTCACAACGCGACGACGTTGAATACCCCATTCCAGAGCATCATCATTTTCATTCTTACATGCAGTGACACAACCGTTACATTCGATACAACGCTTGGTGTCACAAAGAAATTTCATTCTAGCCATTTTAAGACTCCTTACGCTTTACGAATATTACAAAGGGTTACTTTCGTTTCCTGCATCAACGTGACAGGGTCGTAACCGTATGTGGTTGCTGTGTTAGCAGCTTCACCAATAACGTAAGGATCAGTGCCTTCTGGGTATTTAGAACGCAAATCTTCGCCTTGGAACTTACCACCGAAGTGGAATGGGATGAATGCCAGACCCGGTTTCACACGACGTGTAACCATCGCTTTCACCTTAATACGGCCCTTCTCTGCACCCTCAACCCAAACATCGTCACCGTCTTTAAAGCCGATGTCGTTTGCATCTTTCGGGTTCACTTCAACAAACATCTCTTGCTGTAGTTCTGCTAGCCAAGGGTTAGAACGGGTTTCTTCACCACCACCTTCGTACTCAACCAAACGACCAGAGGTCAGGATAATCGGGTATTCGCCAGATTTGTCTTGCTCTTGAATCGACTTGTAAAGCGTAGGAACACGGAAGATAGCTTCTTTGTCGTCCCACGTTGGGTAATCAGCAACTAGGTCGCGACGTGGCGTGTAAAGTGGCTCACGGTGCAGTGGTACACGGTCTGGGAATGTCCAAACAATCGCACGTGCTTTCGCATTACCAAATGGGATACAGCCGTGTTTAATTGCCACACGTTGGATACCACCTGAAACGTCAGTCTTCCAGTTTTTGCCTTCAGCAGAGGCTTTCTCTTCTGCTGTTAGGTCGTCCCACCAACCCAGTTGTTTCAGTAGTTTGTCACTGAACTCTGGGTAGCCGTCTTTGATCTCACAGCCTTTCGAGTAGCTGTCTTCTGCCAGTAGGCTTTGACCTTCAAACTCAACACCAAAACGAGTACGGAAGTTACCACCACCTTCAGCAACCGTCTTAGACGTATCGTAAAGGATGTGTGTACCCGGATGTTTCATCTCTGGTGTGCCCCAACATGGCCAAGGTAGACCGTAAGTCTCGCCATTCGCTGGGCCGCCTTCTGCAGCAAGCGTGGTTTTGTGGAACGTGTGCCAGTTTTGTTGGTGTTCTTTCAAACGCTCTGGGCTTTGACCTGTATAGCCGATCGTCCACATACCTTTGTTGAATTCACGAGTGATGTCTTCAATCAATGGTTGATTGTTCTCAACACGGATGTTTTTGAACAGTTGATCAGAGAAACCAAGCTTCTTAGAAAGCAGGTACATAATTTCGTGGTCAGGCTTAGATTCGAACAGAGGATCAACAACCTTATCACGCCACTGTAGAGAACGGTTTGACGCCGTTACACTGCCGTAGGTTTCAAATTGAGTGGTTGCTGGAAGCAAGTAAACGCCGTCGGTGCGATCGTTCATTACTGCCGCGACTGTTGGGTATGGGTCAACGATAACCATCATATCCAGCTTCTGCATCGCCTTCTTCATCTCTGGACCACGAGTCTGAGAGTTCACTGCGTGACCCCAGTAGAACATGGCACGGATGTTTTCGCGTTGGCGAATCTTGTCTTTGTCTTCAAGTACGCCATCAACCCAACGAGATACAGGAATACCTGCACTGTTCATTGGTTTTTGACCGCCGTATGCGTTGTCGTCGAAACGGCCTTTCACCCAGTCAAAGTCGATACCCCAAACTTTTGACCAGTGACGCCAAGAACCTTCAGACAAGCCGTAGTAGCCTGGAAGTGTGTCTGACAGTACGCCAAGGTCAGTTGCGCCCTGTACGTTATCGTGACCACGGAAGATGTTTGCACCGCCGCCTGATTTACCGATGTTACCTAGCGCAAGCTCAAGTACACAGTAAGCGCGTGTGTTGTTGTTACCAGTCGTGTGCTGAGTACCACCCATACACCAAACGATACAACCCGGACGGTTTTCAGAAAGTAGTTTCGCGGTGTGGTATACGTCTTTTTCACTAACACCAGTTACGCGTTCAACTTCTGCTGGGTTCCACTTCGCGACTTCTTCACGGATCTCGTCCATGCCGAATACACGTTGTTTAATGAACTCTTTGTCTTCCCATTGGTTTGCAAAGACGTGCCATAACACACCCCAGATAAACGCAACGTCAGAACCTGGACGAAGAGAAACGTAGTGATCTGATTTCGCAGCAGTACGCGTACGACGAGGATCCGCAACAACGATCTTACAGTTGTTCTTCTCTTTCGCGATCAAGATGTGTTGCATCGCTACTGGGTGAGCTTCCGCTGGGTTTGAACCAATGAACAGCATCGATTTACAGTTGTGCATGTCATTGAACGAGTTTGTCATTGCACCGTAACCCCAAGTGTTCGCAACACCGGCTACTGTGGTTGAGTGACAAATACGTGCTTGGTGGTCAACGTTGTTGGTGCCCCAAAGCGAAGCCATCTTACGGAATGCATAAGCTTGCTCGTTACTGTGTTTCGCACTACCTAGGAAGTAAACTGAATCAGGGCCAGACTCTTTACGAAGTTCTAGCGCTTTGTTACCGATCTCTTCAATCGCTTGTTCCCAAGAAAGCTTCTTCCACTTACCGCCTTCCAATTTCATTGGGTACTTAAGACGACGTTCACCGTGGCCGTGCTCACGAAGTGCTGCACCTTTCGCACAGTGTCCACCAGCGTTGAATGGGTGATCGAATGCAGGCTCTTGACCTGTCCATACGCCATTTTGAACTTCAGCGTAGATACCACAACCCACAGAACAGTGAGAACAGATAGTACGTTTCACTTCTGTTTTCGCTTCTGGATCGACTGATTTAGCCTGTGCTTTCTTCATCATACCTGGTGCAAATAGACTTGCGCCTACCACTGCGCCACCAGCAGCTAATGAAGTGTTTTTCATGAAGGCACGTCGAGACACACCTAGCTGATTGGTTTCTTTGCTCACACTATCGGAGCGTTTGACAAGTTTCATCCGTTATCTCCTAAAGTGTGTCGTAGTAATCGCGAATGTGTTGCGTCTCACGATACCCTGTCTTCTTCACGTCTTCTTTCGAAATTTCAACAGTTTCTGAAGCGGTTGCCACTTTAGTTGTACCAGCGACAACGGCACCAGCAACGGCTGCAGTCGTCAAGCCTTTGAGTAGATCCCTACGGCTTGTATTTATATCTTTATTATCTTTCATCATTGCTTCCTTACCTTACGGTAGATCTTTTTTTGGAGGCTTAATGCCCCTCTATCGATATAATCGCGTACTGCTCGATTACTCGTAATCAGTGACGTTTTTCACATCAATCTTTAATTTGTGCTTACTGCTTTTTGTATTCACGCTAAAACGCACTTGTTCTAACGTTAAGAATGCTTCACACAGTTGAGCGGCCGATTTGTAGAAGTTCGCGCTTTCTGCCCCTTCAAGCTGACGCGTGAAAGAGTTAAACCAAGGGCCAAGGTGCTTATTGAATACCGCCTGTTGCAGTGCTTCTTCTTCAGCCGTTAGCATCGCCATCACTTCACACAGTGCTGCGATATGATCTTCCGGCTCTTTCACTTGATCGTCACGCTCAATGCCTAAAAGCTCTAAGTCATGACGAATCTCCGCCAATGGTTTTTCCATCATGGCGCCAGTGCGATGCCAAGAACCAAATGGAACGACTTCTCCACGCCCAATACCGATGAACAAATCTTGATATTCGTCTTCAAGAGCTTCACGGTTTGATTCTGTTGCCGCTTGTTGAATGGCAATCCAAGCCTTTTGCATTGCGCTTTCAGACGCTTCAATATCGAGTGTTTTTAGAAAGTCGATCACCTCTTCAGAAGGTGCGCTGCGAAACAGTGCGGATAGAACCAAATAGATCTCAGTTCTTAGTGTCTGTTCTTGTGCCTGATCCAAATTCGTTTCCAAGGCTAACTCCTAGTATTTCAATTGTTTCAATGGGTCTTGAGCCATTGAATCGAACATATCCACCACACGGCAGTCTTCACACATAGCAATACGATTAATCGCTGCTTCATCTGAAAAGTGAGAGTGACCGCGTAACTTGTTCTGTAACATGTCAATCATAGACTGAGGTGCGAATGGTTTATGGCAACGTACACATTCCGCAGCTTTCTCTTCATGAATCACAACTGCTTTTTGACGTTCTTCTTTTACCCAGTTCATACGAGGCGTAAGAGTCAGAACATTTTCAGGACATGCCTTTTCACACAAGCCACATTGAATACAGTCTTGTTCTACAAATTTAAGTGATGGAGAAGCCCCGTCGGTATGAAGTGCACGTGTCGGACACACAGCCACACAGCTCATACATAACGTACAATCTTTGCTATCACACGAAACGTTGCCGTAAGGTGCGTTTGACGGAAGCTCAACAATATTTTCAACAGGAATACGAGCTGAAGACATCGCATCAAGTGCTGTAAATAGACGTTGGCGCTTGTTGCCTTGAAGATCGCCAAGTGCAAGGTCGAATGAATCCACACAAAGTGTTGGAGGACATTCACGTAGAGATTCTAAGTACAGAATATCGATGGTTTCTTTTGGAATACCGATTTGATCTAGTAGTTCTTGAGCAATCCCTACTTCGTTATTCAGAACACGAATGATCGTTTCTGGCATAAAGCGAGATGCGGCAAACAGAACCTGAGTTGCGCCATTAACTAAAGCTGCAAACCAAGTATCGATACCAATAGATGGCAGTTCTTCTACGACAATTGGAATCACGTTATCTGGTAGCGCTTTAAGAGCCATCACGTTGTAAGTCTCATGACGTGAGCTACAGATAAGTACGATTGGATCCAGACCACCCGCTTGCTCATAATTAGCTAGCGTACGTTCAATAAACTTTTGAGTGTCATCAGGGTTTGGCAGCGCATAGGTAATCGCTTCTGTAGGACAACTAGTTGCACAAGTACCAACGCCTTGACATAGGTAAGGGTTAATCTCAATCTTGTGACCCGTCTTATCAGAGCCTTCACTTGATAGTGCGCCAGCAGGACAAGCATCTACACAACGCTCACAGCCTTTTACGCCACGAGAACTGTGCGCGCAAAGGTCAGTGTCGAGACGGAAGAACTTAGGCTTATCAAATGTGCCCATAAGCGTTGGAATCTCTTCCAGTGCTTCAGCAAGTTTTGGATAGCCACGACCTACTGGGTAATAACCCGGTACAGGTACTTCTTCTGTCATGCAGCTATTCAGACATAGGTCTAAAACAACATCGAAACAATCGTGATTAATCGCGACTTTCGCTAGATTGCTTGATGTGCCTTTGTTTTCGATCACAACTTCAAACGTGCCAAGGAAACCGGATACTTGAACCGAATTCGCGAAGTACAGTTCTGGGTTTGTGCCCTTTTCGCCATCTGTTGACAATAAGGTTAGGCTCGTCAATTGAGGTAATTGAGCCGCAGCACTTTCAATGATCGCAGTTGGACCAATAACAAGTGTATTACCGCCGCTTTCGTAGCTAACAGTAGGTGGAATCAGATTTGTTAACTCAACTGTATTTTCAAATGCATACAGTCTTGCTTTCGCGTTATTTGAATTTGCTTGTTCTAATAATTGTTTAAGCATTGCTCAGTTCCATCTTTGGACATGGATAATCTGTTCAACCTTTATTGTAGTAAGCGAGAGAGAACTTGCTGAGTAATCCGTTAACAACTAACCCTTTAGCCAGTGTGTCGTTCGTCAGACCGTGAACTCGTCTATCTACAAAAAAGTTGATAATGAACGTTATTTTGCAAATGCCATGCCAATTTAATATGCCTTATATTTCAGTGATTTAATCCTATATAACGTTTATTGTGCGTATAAAAAAACCGCTTGGGACATTTTGTCGCAAGCGGTTCATTGAGTGTTTAGTCAAAATGTACCTATTCTTTGTGTGGTATATTTTGTCCCACCTCTTTCAGGTCTGCTTCGTCTGACATTGTAGCGTTATTATCCGATACTGTTTTTTTATACAGTTCTTTTTCTTGTTCGGTTATTTCGGCACTTTCTGACGTTTCAAGTTTATTATCAGATACCTCAAGATCGCTTTCAGAATTTTCTAAAACTTCACCTTCGTCTTTATTATCAATGATTTGCTCTTCTTCTGGCGCAGTTTCTTCTTCCGTTTTGTCTTTAACCCAATCACGCAAGGTTTCCGCAACCCCTTCAGAAAGAGACTTCAAATTACTGTAATCGTCGTCGTAATCATCTAAACCATCACGAACGTTGAATTCTTCTGAGAGGAATAATTTACGCAATGCCGCTTTTTTTACGCTTTCTGAAGCTTCTGACACCAATAATTGAGCAACAGACAAGTCTTCAGTCGTTTCTGATGCTATCTCCTGAGAGTCAATAGTTTGAGAATCGACAGCGTGTTCTGGAGACTCTTTTTCCAAAGTTCCACGTTCTAGTGACTCCGATGTTTCTGCGTCTATAGATGAAGCAGCAGACGAAGCCTCAGTGGAAGTAAGCTCAGTTTCCTCAAGCGTTTGTTGCGCTTCTAAAGGTTGGTCGGTTGATTCATCAAGCTTTCGTTGAGACCAACGGCTAAAAAAGTTAGTTGCCATTTGATCGACCCGCGCCTTTACGTTTCTTACGTCTTGCTTCTAATAATTCACCATGACGACCGATAAAGGCTTCCATCCACGCTTGTACAGGTAAAGGCATGTCGTATGACAATACTTGGTTATCTCCGTCCATGTATTGGCCTGCGACTGTTTGTGATGCTGTCAGTAATTGAATAATAGGTTTACCGGAGTCAACATTATCCATAACTAAGAATAGCTTAGGTTGCTGAGAGCTTAGATTGAAGCGGTAGTCGGTACGTTCGTCTTTGTGTAACTGAAGCAAACATACGTCTGGGGTTTCATGTTCAGGTGATAATTCAAAACCGATGAGTTCCCATTGAGTTGTTACCCAAATGCCAGTTTTGATCTCTTTCTCTATTCTTTGGACACCTATTGGCCAAGCTGATTCTGTTTTTTCGTAGTGTTCTTGGAATTCTTTTATCTCAGACATACTGCACCCAATTGATTTTCTTTATTCTGATCGTACGTAGGACATTTTGTACTTCGCATAATCATATACCCTCTACAAAGCAATAAACACGCCAATACATTTTAAGTCCTGCTCCGTCTTTAGTGCGTTTGTCGTAAAGTTACCCCTATAACGTTAGTCGATCGCGCTGGTTTGAGACAGTTAGTCTCGGTGAACTCTCATATTTTGCGCTATTTTAATCGAATGCTTCATGTTTTCTCGAATAGCCGCTATTTTGGAATGAGAATTGCTAAATGCTTGAGTTAAAGCTAAGACTGACTAAGTGACAGAGAACGCATGTATTCTAAAGAGTCGTATGATGACTCTTGCCTAACTTCTTCTCCCTTATAATCGCTATCTCATTAAGTAGGACGTGACTGTGGTAAAACCAAACATAATAAAAACCAGTGAAAACCCACTTCAGACCATCGAAGTTGAAGTGTTTGATGAATATGGCGAAAAGCTAACGAAACAAATTGCGTGCGAGCGCCCTCTTACCGTTATGTTGAACTGGAAAGAGATCGTAACTCTAATGACATTGGGTTCACGCCCGGAAGCATTAGTCTTGGGTTATTTGAAAAACCAAAGCTTCCTTTCTGATCCAGAAGCCGTTGAATCAATCATCATCGACTGGGAAACCAGCTCAGCAGCGGTTATCACCAAAGAAGATACGAGCCAACTTGAGCAAGCGCTTAAGAAGAAGACAGTTACCTCTGGCTGTGGCCAAGGTACCATGTATGGCAACGTGATGAAGCAATTGGAAGATTACCAAGTGCCTCAAACCAAGATTAAGCAATCTGAAATCTATACGGCTCTAGAAGCGCTGACTCATTATAACGACACCTACAAGAAAGCGGGTGCGGTTCATGGCTGTGCTGTTTGCAAAGACGATCAGGTGTTGTCGTTTGTGGAAGATGTAGGCCGTCACAATGCGGTTGATACCCTAGCGGGTGAGATGTGGCTTAACAAAGAAGATGGCGGAGATAAGATCTTCTACACCACAGGCCGCCTAACCTCTGAAATGGTGATTAAGGTAGCGCAGATGGGAATCCCTGTTCTACTGTCACGCTCTGGCGTTACACAAATGGGCTTAGATTTAGCGCAGAAGTTCGGCATCACTACGATTGCTCGCGCTAAAGGTTTACGCTTCCAAGTGTTCACGGGTGCAGACAAGATTGACTTTGATGTGAAAGGTGAATAATCAGCAGTCGGAAAAAAGCGTAGGTTTGATTGGTGATTCACTAACCGCTTCTAATTGTAAAGTTCTGATGTAAATAGTTAGTGACCCATCAAGGATAAATACATAGAAACTTAGCTAGATACAAAAACGCCGTCATGCTTTTTAGTATGACGGCGTTTTTAATTTTCAATTTATAGCTTAATTTCCAACGCATAGAGTTGAAAACTAAGGCTAACTTAAAGCTTAGCCGCGTGCTTTCAAGAACTCAGCGTAAGTACCGCGGAAATCGTTGATCTTGCCATCTTTGATTTCAAGGATACGAGTTGCAAGCGAGTCTACGAATACACGGTCGTGAGATACGAAGAACAATGTGCCTTTGTAGTTCTCAAGAGCCAAGTTAAGCGCTTCGATAGATTCCATATCCATGTGGTTTGTTGGCTCATCCATTAGCAGGATGTTTGGTTTATGCATCATGATTTTACCAAGAAGCATACGACCTTGCTCACCACCAGAGATAACCTTTACAGATTTCTTAATGTCGTCTTGACCAAATAGCATACGACCTAGGAAGCCACGAACAACTTGCTCGTCTTCGCCTTCTTGGCGCCATTGGCTCATCCAATCAAACAAGTTCATGTCTGTCTCGAAATCGTGTGCGTGATCTTGAGCGTAGTAACCGATGTTTGAGTTTTCAGACCACTTGTACTCACCTGTGCGAGGCTCAAGAGCGCCAGCTAGTGTGTTAAGTAGTGTTGTTTTACCCACACCGTTCTCACCGATGATAGCAACACGCTCACCTACTTCGAAAATACCGTCGAACTTGTTGTATAGGTCTTCTTCAAAACCTTGAGATAGGTTTTCAACCACAAGTGCGTTACGGAATAGCTCTTTAGACTGTTCGAAACGGATGAATGGGTTTTGACGGCTAGACGCTTTAACTTCGTCTAGTTGGATCTTATCGATCTGCTTAGCACGTGACGTTGCTTGCTTCGCTTTAGATGCGTTAGCAGAGAAACGAGATACGAACGTTTGAAGTTCAGCAATTTGTGCTTTCTTCTTAGCGTTGTCAGACAGTAGACGCTCACGAGCTTGAGTCGCAGCCGTCATGTACTCATCGTAGTTACCTGGGAATAGACGAAGTTCGCCGTAATCAAGGTCAGCCATGTGTGTACAAACAGAGTTTAGGAAGTGACGGTCGTGCGAAATGATGATCATTGTGCAGTTACGTTGGTTTAGCGTGTCTTCCAACCACTTGATGGTGTCCATGTCCAGGTTGTTCGTTGGTTCGTCAAGAAGCATGATATGCGGGTCTGCAAACAGTACTTGAGACAATAGAACACGAAGTTTCCAACCCGGTGCTACTTCGCTCATCAGACCGAAGTGCATTGATTCTTCAATACCTACCGCTAGAAGAAGCTCACCAGCTTTAGCTTCTGCCATGTAGCCGTCCATTTCAGCGAACTGAACTTCAAGGTCAGCCACTTTCATGCCGTCTTCTTCGCTCATTTCTGGCAAAGAGTAAATGCGGTCACGCTCTTGCTTAATAGCCCAAAGCTCTTTGTGACCCATGATAACCGTGTCGATTACCGTGAATTCTTCGTAAGCAAACTGGTCTTGGTTTAGCTTAGCAACGCGCTCGTTTGGATCGTAGCTTACGTTACCAGCACTTGGCTCTAGTTCACCAGATAGGATCTTCATGAACGTCGATTTACCACAGCCATTCGCGCCGATTAAACCGTAGCGGTTGCCTTCGCCGAACTTAACTGAAATATTTTCGAAAAGTGGCTTAGCGCCGAATTGTTGGGTGATATTTGCTGTGGAGATCAATGCCATTACCTTTTTAATGTGAAAAACGCCGCAACGTTACTTGTTCAAGGCTTTAACTGCAAGTATTGATTGCAATTACTGGCCATTAAGTGAGTGATAACCTAGCCAAATCATAGTTTGAACTGACTCCCATTTTTGGTTTTCTATTTATCGCCGTAAAACCGTCGATTTTAAGGAAAAACAAAATATCGAACAGCGCACCATAATGGGCGGTATATAACGTCCCAAATCATGCCAACCATTGAATATATCGTATGCTGATTGGTCACAGTAAAAGCCAACCCGATCAACGCAACAGAAGACATAATAAAGATGCTCAAATACTAGCCTAATCCCTGACAATTTCATGACAAAATCGCTCGAAACAGGAATAAAGTACTCGCCCCCGACACGGGGTTGGATTTCACAAAGTCAGATTATCTAACTATAGTAATCCTAACCTCATAATTCTAAGAGACTTTTATGCGTTCACTATCGCGCTTCTTAATCCTCACTTTGGCCATTCTCTCTTGGCCTAGTCATGCCAACTTGGAATATGACTTACAATCTCAGCCGCAGGTATCCGATTCTGCTGTTGATCTCGATGATCGAATTGATTCGTTACCCGACCCCCTCTTTATGGAACCGTCGGACAGACGCCAAGTCAATATATTGCTCGCTGAAGTGCTACAAGTTCAAAAGCAGGAAATCAAAACCTTCGAGCAACAGATAAAAGCCTACAGAGCGAACAACGACGCCGATCAATGGTTTGCCGTTCAAACCAGTTACGTCACTTTGAATAGCTTGAATGTGAGCAAGCAACACCTGTTAGAGCAGACGAATTCCGCTAATAAAGAGCGCCTAACGGGTTTTGGCCCCTACGGCGTAACTCAATTTAAGCAAGAGTGGGAATTAACCAAGCTCAACATTGAGTATCTTGTTTACTTCCAAATTCGTAGCTTTAAAGCGCTCGTTAAAGACATCTTTATTTCGCCAGTGCCTGTGATTGGTGCATCGTTAAAAGTGTTGTTTATCTATTTTGGTTTAGCGTGGTGGCTTGCCAATAGCACTCGTTTGATTGAGTTGTTAAGAATTAATTTTCTTGAAGCGAAAACGAACCCTCCATTTTTAGTTCGTGTGATCTGGTACATCAGCCGCGCTGATCGTGCGATTGCTTGGTTAATTGCGATTACGCTTTCTCTAAGAGTGCTCTCCAGCATCCCTAGCCTGCAACACCTGATTTTCCTTGAGATCTTCACTTGGTGGATTCTAGGTGGTTCGATTGCTATCAGCTTTATTTTGGAATTTGCGTATCGTTTGGGCCGCACATCTAATCAAGAAGTGATTGCGCTGCGCCTATCGACCATTCGCCGTTATGTTTGGAGCTTCATTGTTGCGGGCGTGACTTTGCAAATATCGAGTATCACGCTAGGCAAAGGCACTATCTATAGCTGGATCTACAGCGCCCTATTTTTCTGGTTTGTACTGGTTACCATTTCAGTGCTTAGATTATGGCGTGCGAAAGTCTTCGATACGCTGCAACACATCTCTGATCGTCCGGTATGGGTGAACTGGGCAGTAAACCGCAAGGATACCTTCTTACTTAATATATTGGCGACGGCCATTGGCATCGTATGGTTGAGTGTTTACAACTTCCAACACCGCATCATGGCCTTACTGTCTAATTACACACTGTTTAGCCAAGCTTTGGCGTACCTGTTTAGAATTGAAGTGGCTAAGCAGTCTGACCTTGACAAGAATCAACAAAACTTGGTTCGAATCAAAGGCGATCAAACCTATGAATACATTCTTCCGGGTAATATCGACAGCACGCTGATTGATTACGCCGGTGATGAGGTTAAGCAACTGTCTCGCTACTTGATGTCAGACAGCCCTGCTATCTGTATTGTTTCAGGTGAACGTGGTGTGGGCGCAACAACGCTGCTTTATACACTGCTGCACAAAGTCTCTAACGCTGAACCTGTCTACGTAAGTTGCCCTTACGCTGGTTATCAAGAGCTGTTAGCGCATCTAGCGGTGAGCATCGGCTTGGAAGAGAAAGCGACTGAGATTCAGATCTTGGCTCACCTTCGTAAAAGCAAGACCACGTACTTGATTGCGATCGATAATGCACAACGTCTAGTTAAGCCAATGGTTGGCGGCTTGTCTGATCTGATACGTTTAACCAATCTACTGCGTCGTTCTAAAAAAAACCACCGTGTCGTGATATCGATCGCCAAATCAAGCTGGCGGTTTGTCGATCGAGCGCGTGGCGAACGTTTGCTGTTTGACTTGGTGTGTTTCCTTCCGCGTTGGACAGAGAAACAAGTCGGTGAGCTTCTAAATAGCCGTATTAATACGGAGCTTGAGAAGCCGTTATCGTTTGATGGTTTGGTGGTGCCTAAACAGTGGGACCAAGATGACATGAGCGAGGAAGATCGCGCACGCCAAGGCTTCTACCGAATCTTGTGGCATTACTCTGATGGTAACCCTACCGTTGCGTTGCGCTTCTTCCGACTCTCATTGAATCGAAACAAAGATACCGATCAAGCCGTGGTGCGCTTGTTCCATGTTCCAGAAGCACAAGAACTAGAAAACATGCCAAAACCTATGCTGGCTGTGCTTCGTTCTATCGTGCAGTTGGAAATCGCGTCTCCGGAAGTCTTGTCTGATTGTACGCAGCTAAGCACGGCTGAGATAACCGGCATTCTGCGTTACTTTGAAAGCCGTGGTTATATTGGTTGGCATGAAGAAAAGGCTCGAATTTCCGAGCACTGGTTCCGCCACATTACTAACGTTCTCGACCGTCAACATCTACTGGTGAAGTAAAATGAAGAAGTTATTTATCCTACTATTTGTTGGCTTGGCAAGTGCTGTCAGTTTCCCGATCTTTGCGACGGAAGAGTTAGCCAATGTAGAAAACATCTCAAAGATAGCGAGTCTAGTGCGATGGAGCGGCGTGTTCTTCTCCATGATCGTTATTGCTGCGATGTGGTTACTGCTTAAGTTTATCAACTCGATGGTGACCAGTTTTGGTAGCCAATTCGTGCAATACCGAATGCTGCTACAGAAACTGCAGTCGTTTACTCAGTTCTTTATCTATGTGAGCACAGGTCTTATCGTGTTCATGATGAGCTTTAGAATCAACGACCAAATACTGGCTTTGATTGGTGGTACCCTCGCCGTGTCAGTCGGCTTTGCGCTTAAAGATTTGGCAGCTTCATTCATCGCGGGCATCACGGTAATGATTGATAGGCCCTTTCAAGTTGGTGACCGCGTCACGTTCGAAGGCAACTACGGTGATATCATTACCATTGGTTTGCGTTCAGTGCGAATGAGAACCCTGAACGATGACATCATTACCATTCCGAACAACAAGTTCTTAAATGAAGTGACCACCAGTGGTAACTACGGTGCGTTGGACATGCAGGTGGTGATTCCGTTTTACGTTGGTATGGATGAAGACATCACCCTAGCCCGCGATCTGATTCAAGAAGCGGCGTCTTCAAGTCGTTATATCCACTTGCCGAAACCTGTAACGGTTTTGGTTAAACAGACGATTACCGATAACTACCTAGCAATACAGCTAACTTGTAAGGCTTACGTTGTGGATACTGCGTATGAGAAGCTGTTTGAAACCGACATTACTTTGCGTGTGATGAAAGAGTTTAAGAAGCACAACATCAACCCACCGAAAATTTCAGTAGCGGCGCATTAGGCTTGATGCTTTAGATGTTTGTTGCTTATAGCAAATGACTAGCCATAAATAAAAACACCTCCGAACTTATCGCAAGTGCGGAGGTGTTTTTTATGAGCTTTTTATCTTTAAGCTAATAGTCCTATTGATGCTAAACCTTAAAGTATTTCAATTGCTCAGTAAGGTGTTCTGTAGTGTTCGCCATTTTCTGACTGTCTTCTGCGAGCGATTGTGAGGCTTGGAGTACCTCATTTGCAGCGAGTTGAGATTTGGTTTGCGATAGATTAGTAGTACAGAATTTTCGTGCTTGGGCTAAAACGTTCGTGTAATAGCCCAAGCGCGTTAGAAATATTATCAGATGATAATATTAGTGAATGAGTTCTTAGAACTTATAGGTTTGATACAAGCAATTGAGGTGTCGCTTTCTGTTGAAGATAGATACTAAAGCAACTTCCCTTACCTACCTCAGATTCAACTCGGATCTCGCCGCCAGTTTGGCTCAATATACTCTGAGATACTGACAACCCTAAGCCCGTGCCATCTCGTTTGGTGGTATAGAAAGGCGAGAAGATACGTTTCAGTTGTTCTTCCTTAATACCGCAGCCTTCATCTTGAACATGAACGATAGCGCCATGAGACACACCATTTTCAACCCAGTCTTCACTCGAAATGGTTAACGTGCCCTGACCGTCCATTGCATGAATCGCGTTCATTTGTAGGTTAACCAGAATCTGTAGCAATTGGTTTCGATTGACCTCGACTGAGGTTTTAGCGTTCAGCTGCGATACGTACACAATGCCTTTCTTCTTCGCACCTGTTTTTACGAGCGTAATACTTTCATCCACTATTGGGTTGATATGTTGCCACGTAATTTCGTCTTGTACGCCGCCGTGACGGCTGTATTGAAGCAGGCTTCGTGTGATATTTCGAATTCGGTCAATCTGCTCCATGATCGCGTGGACTTCCTCATCTACACGGCTCACTTCATCGCCCAGTTCAAACTTCATCAGTTCAACGTTGCCAAGAATCACGGCGGTTGGGTTATTGATCTCATGAGCAATACCTGCCGTTAATTCACCTAACGCGGCCAGTTTTTCATTGACCACCAGCTTATCTCTGGCTTGATTGAGAAGCTTGATGTGCAGTTCAAGTTCTTCAGTTTTCTCTTTCAAACTCGCGGTACGAGAATGCACTTTGCACTCTAGTTCAGACGCCGCTTGTTGAATCTCTTGATTACGCTCGTGCAGTAGATCCAACATCTTATCGAACTGTTTAGCGAGCAGTGTCAGTTCGTGTTGATCATCCAAACCTAGCGTACCAATTCGCTTGTCTTGCCCCATCTGTACTAGCTTCACCACTTTATGAATGCGTTCGATTGGGTTGAAAAGATCACGTGCGCCACGGTGAACGATCAAACCGGATGCCAACAGAAGCAACACAATGGTAATGCTAATTTCGCCAAGGTTGGTTAAGTACGTTTCTATCAGCGGCCAAATCAAATAACCGGTGTAAAGCATACCAATCACATTATTAAACTGGTCATGGATTGGTTGGTAAGCTGTGATGTACCAAGCATCGTAAACATACGCTCGATCTAGCCACTCTTTACCTTCATTCAAGACTTTCGAGTGAACCTCGTGAGAAACACGTGTACCAATGGCGCGCCCTACACTGTCTTCACTGCTCAAAGGCACGTTGGTGCTAACACGAAGATCATCAAGGAAAACCGTGACCGTTCCTATATGACGATTAAAACCTTCTCGTTGTGGATAGATAAGGTTACTGATTTGGTCAACAAGTTGAGTACTGTTATTCAGTAAGATCCCACCATCCAGAAAACCAATCACATGATCATGTTCATCTTTGATGGATACAACGGTTCGGCTTACCAATCCGCGAGTCTCGACCTCTTGCCCGTTGAGCATCGGAACTTCCGCTTTTTTAGCGAGGTCACGATCGAGATAATTGAGTTCATTACGGCTTAAGACACTGAAAAATGAAGGCTTGTGAGTTAAGTTTAGATATTCGAGTTTCTTTTCCATGCTCTCGACACTGCGCCAGCGCAGAAAATCGAGCTCATAGCGAGATTTGTTCTCAGACACCCAGCGAGTTAGCTCTTCGTGTGAAAGATCACTCGCGAGTTTGGTTCGAAAGTTATAAGACTCGGCGAACGCACGAACGTTGTATGCTTGCTGATTTTGGATCAGGTGAATACTGTTATCGGCAACATCCAAGCGTTCATCAACATCAATCAGAGCGCCCTGCCACGTGTAACGTATTGACCAATACAGTGTGATAGCCACAAGCGCGCACAAGGTCAGAATGATCGGAGCTGATGTTAGGAATAATAATCGGTAGCGAACCATGGTTTTGAATCGGAACGCCCACTTTGACCACCAACGACGTCTAATCGGCATATTCAGAGCCTTCTGTGTTCCAATCTTTGTACTTACGCTCTAGCGTTTTACGTGCGACGCCAAGATCTCTTGCAGCTGCCGATTTATTGCCATCATGAAAACTAACCAGCTGTTCTATATGAGATTTTTCTACTTCTTTGAGTGTCCAAGTGTTTGGATAACCCTCGGCAGCGTCTGCATTATTCAAGTTTGGCATTTCCGCACCATGTGACACCGTCACTGAAATGCTAGCGGGAACAGGATCACCATTAATCTCGCGCCAATAGTGTGCTGGTGGCTTGTCTAAAAGAATGCATCGTTCGACTAAGTTTTTAAGTTCACGAATATTTCCCGGCCATTCGTATTCGTTCAACGCCAAGATATCTTCATGTGCCCAATTTGGAACTGGCATGCCAAGCTCGCTCGATAAAAGACGAGTAAAGTATGGAACAAGTTCAATCAGGTCTGACGGGCGCTCTCTCAATGGCACCACATCAATCTTAAGTACATTGAGTCGGTAGAACAGATCGCGGCGGAAGTGCCCTTTATCGACCTCTTCTTGAAGATTTCGGTTGGTCGCCGCCACCACTCGTACGTCAACGGAAATTTCCTTCTCGCTACCGACTGGACGAATGGTTCTTTGCTCTAACACGCGTAACAATGCAGCTTGCATTGGCAGTGGCATTTCACCAATTTCATCAAGGAACAAGGTGCCACCACTTGCGACTCGGAAAAGACCTTCACGGTTTTTCTTCGCACCAGTAAATGCGCCTGATGTATGTCCAAACAGTTCACTTTCTAGAAGCTCTGGAGCAATCGCACCACAGTTGATTGGCACAAATGGACCTGTGCGTTTACTGGCTTCATGTACACCACGAGCAACCAGCTCTTTGCCGGTACCCGACTCACCTTCTATCAAGACGGACGCTCGAGACGGTGCAAATTGACTGATCAGCAATTTAAGTTGTTTGGTCTTGTCTGAATTGCCAATCAGTTCAGTCTTGATATGACGACTCACATCACGCTTCAACGCGTACTGCATTCTTTGGTCGAGTCGCTTATCCATACAACGCAGAACCGCTTGTATCATCTGTTCGAGGTTGAACGGCTTAAGAATAAAATCTGAAGCACCAAGCTTAAGCGCGGATATGGTCATCTCTAGATCGGCATAACCCGTCATGAAAATCACATCGGCGCGTTTGTCGTTGTCGTTAAACGCCTCTTCCCACTCAATGCCAGAGCGGCCTGGTAGGTTGATATCAAGGACAATCAGATCAAAATGTTCGCTCGAACGCAGCGTTTCAGCCTCTTCAACCGATCCTGCGCTCGACACCTTGCCAAAGAACTTACCCAGTGCTTTCTTTAAGATAGCCTGCATACCCAATTCATCATCGACCACCAAGACGGAAAACGCCTGATACTGAGTCAATGTGTTCGGGTTGAGATTGGATGCAGATGAACTAGGTAAAGACATAATGATTAGCCGGTGAGAAAAGTTGGGACAGAGTGTACCAATTAACCTTTTGATCAACAGGGTCAAAGTGCGACATTTTGTCCTAGCTCATGTTTTGATTCATTTTATAGGGTCAAATGGCGCAGTTTTGTCCGAAATAACAGCAATTTAATGAAATCTGATGCATCATTTATTGGCATTAAGCTTGCTTATAAGGTGATGATTTCTAATTACAAGAATTAGCATCTTATGTACATGCCCTTCTTTGAGCCCTTTAAAATGAAGGCATGTCATTCATTTATAACAGAATGGACATAATAATAATGAAAGCAATTCCCCTAACTATTGCAGCTCTATCTATCGTCAGTTACTCGGCTAGCAGCGCAGAAGACACCACGCATATCAAGCTTGCGACAACGACAAGCACTTATCACTCTGGCCTACTGGATTACCTACTGCCTGAATTCGAAAAAGATTCTGGCATTAAAGTAGATGTTCTTGCTGCGGGTACGGGTAAATCTCTTCGCATGGGTGAAAATGGCGATGTGGATTTGGTGATGACTCACGCACCAAAGGCTGAAGCGAACTTTGTTGAAAAAGGCTACGGCGTTTTACCTCGTAAACTGATGTACAACGACTTTGTGATTGTTGGCCCTCAAAGCGACCCAGCGAAAGTTGAATCTCAAAAAGCAGTAGCTGATGTATTTAAAGCAATCGCAACCAACAACGTGACGTTTGTGTCTCGTGGTGATGATTCAGGTACGCACAAGAAAGAGATGGGCATTTGGGCACAGACCAAAATGGAACCAAACTTTGGTGGCTACCGCAGTGTTGGTCAAGGCATGGGCCCTACTCTGAACATGGCGTCTGAAATGCAAGGCTACACCATGACAGACCGTGGCACGTGGTTGGCTTACCAAAACAAACTGGATCTTAAAATCCTTTTCCAAGGCGACAAGAACCTATTTAACCCTTACCAAGTGATTCTTGTTAACCCTGAGCGCTACCCAAGCATTAACTACCAAGCGGCGAAAGTATTCAGTGATTGGCTGGTGAACCCTAAAGGTCAGAAACTGATTAACGACTTTAAACTGCACGGCAAACAGCTATTTGTAGCGAGTGCAGAGTAGTTTTTCGTCAGCGTAGATTCGTTTATAACAAGCTGAGAATGGTTTGTTGTAAGTGCTGATTCCAATTAGCACTACGCTTAACTAATCAGTTAACTGAAGCGATTAAAGAAACAATAGCTGGCCAATATAGGCTCAATAATATTGTGTCAGCTATGATTAACATCAGTCATTACCGATAAAGACCCATTATCGATTCACACGAGATACTTCATGACCCTATGGCAAACAACGCTTGATGCATTGAATTTACTAATCAGTTTCGACCAAGAACTGTGGCAAATTGTAGCGGTATCCTTCAGCGTATCTTTGTCCGCCATTTCATTGGTGATTATTCCTGCAATCATCATGGCTTTCATATTGGCTTATACCGAATTCCCCGGTAAATGGGCGCTGCTGTCGGTTATAAACACCTTACAAGCTATCCCTACAGTGGTAATTGGTTTGTTGATGTACATGATGCTCTCTCGTTCCGGCCCATTAGGTGATTGGCAATTGCTGTTCACCCAAAAGGCGATGATTCTGGGTCAGATGCTGATCTGCTTCCCTATTCTGGTTGCTATGATGCACGGCGCGCTGCAAGCCAGTGACCGTCGAGCGGTAGAAACGGCACGTACTCTTGGTGTTTCTACCACTCGAGTCGCGTGTACCTTGATCTGGGAAACTCGTTTTCCTCTACTTGCAGCTGCCATTGCTGCCTTCTCTCGCATCGTAACTGAGGTGGGTTGTTCAATGATGGTAGGTGGCAACATTATGGGAATGACTCGAAATATCCCAACGGCTATTGCTATGGAAAGTCACAAAGGCGCATTCGCACAAGGTGTCGCGCTTGGCATGGTTTTATTGGCATTGGCATTAGCCCTTAACTTTTTCCTTTCCAGTGTGAGAGGAAAAGGCTATCTAAGAACTTAGGAACGCTGTCATGAGTATAAAAATAACAACGCAGCAAATTTCAATGCGCTACAAAGAGCGTGTTTTGTTCCATATCCCTGAGCTGTCGATCGGCCCTAACGATGCTATTTATCTGAAGGGTGACAACGGTGTTGGCAAAACGACCCTACTTAAAATCTTGTCAGGTTTGATCAAACCAAGCTCTGGCCGTATTCAATGTCCGACACAAAGTTGGCAACATAACCTGTTTCCTAGACTAAAATTCAAAGACATCATCTATCTCCATCAAACCCCTTACCTATTTGATGGCTCTGTGTACCAAAATGTCGCTTATGGCATTCGCTTTAACAAAGAGAGCCAAAAAGATAAGCGAGCTCAAATAATTAATGCTTTGAGGATGGTAGGTTTAGAAACCCTAGCAGACGAGCACATTTCTGTGTTGTCTGGTGGTGAGCGTCAACGCGTAGCAATGGCAAGAGCTTGGATTCTTAAGCCTTCAATCTTGCTGATGGACGAACCAAGTGCTTCTTTAGACAAAGAATCTATTGAAAGATTGGTGATTATGGCCGAAGATCTTCTTCAGAGAGGCGCGAGTTTAGTCATTACCAGTCACCAAACCAACGCGTTAACCGATTTGTGCAAGAAGCAGTGGTGGATCAAAGACAATACCTTGACCGAATCACCCCTTCTGCAAGTAATTAAAAAGAACAAAGCACAAGAGAATATTTATGCTGCTTCCAACGCAAACTAGTTGGGTTATTTTGGCTGGCGGGCAAGCCAGCCGTATGGGCGGAAAAGATAAAGGACTTGTTGAGCTCAACGGTTCCCCGCTTATTCAATACGTTATAGACAAGCTGTCACAACAAGATGTCAGCATCACCATCAATGCCAACCGTAACTTAGAGAGTTACCAAGCATTCGCTCCGGTTGTTTCCGATTCCTTCCCTGATTATCCAGGACCATTGGGCGGTATTCATGCCGGCCTTAAAAACGCGACCACAGATTGGGTCGGTTTTGTCCCGTGTGACAGCCCACAAATCAGTGATGATCTCGTACAACGCTTTTGTGCAGCTGTAAAAGAAGACAGTGACATTCTTGTGGCTCACGATGGTGAATTTAAACAACCCGTGTTTACCCTATTCCACAAGCGTGTTCTTCCAAAGCTAGAAGCCTTTTTAGAACGTGGCGATCGCAAGATAATCTTGCTCTACAAAGAGTGCGTCACTGAGTACGTTGATTTCAGCGATGCACCAAACTGCTTTGTAAACCTTAATACGCCAGAAGAACTCACCCAATTCGGAACGCTTCAATAATGAAAGATTCAAAACAACGCCCTAACCTGCCGTTATTAGGTTTCGCTGCCTACAGCGGCACAGGTAAAACAACTGTACTTGAAGCCCTGTTACCCTTGTTAACCGACGCAGGTTTGAAAGTTGGCGTTCTTAAACATGCTCACCACGATTTTGATGTCGATAAGCCAGGTAAAGACAGTTACCGCTTACGTAAAGCGGGCGCGAATCAAATGTTGATCGCTTCTCGTAACCGTCACGTGATGATGACAGAAACGCCAGAAGCCGAAGCTGATTTTGATTACCTTCTGACACGTTTCGATACCAACACGCTTGATCTGATTTTGGTTGAAGGTTGCAAGAACATTGCTTTCCCTAAAATTGAATTGCACAGAGATGAAGTCGGTAAACCTTGGTTATACCCGAACGATGACAACATTATTGCCATTGCTGCAGACAGCCAAGTGGAATCAGAACTGCCACAAATGGCGATCAGTGACTTAGAAGCGATTCGTGATTTCATTATTGAATATGCTCAGTCGTTTGACGGTTCCTCGAAAATAAGCGAAACCGCTTCTTGTTCGTCTTCAAAAGACAACACGCCTGCAGTGTGTTGTGATTCGTTCTCTCCTGCAGGTTTAACCGTTACTCAAGGCCAACAAAAGATTGTTGATAGCATTGACGCGCTTGATCTCACAGAGAGTGTTGAACTACTGCAGGGCTACGGTCGAGTGTTGGCTGAAGATGTGATCTCGCCAATCAATGTACCTCAAAACACCAACTCAGCAATGGACGGCTACGCAATTCGTAGTGAAGATCTAGAATTGGACAGTTACAACATCGTTGCTGAAGTCATGGCGGGTCACAGCTACGAGCAAATCGTGCAACAAGGTGAAGCCGTTAAAATCATGACCGGCGCACCAATGCCAGAAGGCGTTGATGTTGTCGTGATGCGTGAACAAGCCGTCCAAGATGGCGATAAAGTTAGCTTCCCTGATGCTAAAATCTCGGTTGGACAAAATGTCCGTATGGCAGGTGAAGATTTAGAAATCGGCCAACCTGTCTTTACACGTGGCACACGCATTGAAGCGCCAGAAATGGGCATGATGGCGTCGTTAGGTTTTGGTACCTGCCCTGTTCTGCGTAAAGTGAAAGTGGGTGTGTTCTCTACGGGTGATGAAGTTCAAGCGCCGGGTCACGAGCAAAAACCAAACTCTATCTATGACTCAAATCGTTTTACTATTATCGGCATGCTTCAAAAGCTCGGCTGTGACATCGTCGATTACGGCATCATTGAAGATGATGAGCAGAAGATGATGGATGTGCTGCATTCTGCGTCGCTTGAAACCGATATGGTTTTGACTTCTGGTGGTGTGTCTGTTGGTGATGCGGATTACATCAAGCTTGCGTTGGATAAGCTCGGTCAAATCAACTTCTGGCGTATCAACATGCGTCCAGGTCGCCCACTGGCTTACGGTAAAATTGAAAACAAACCGTTCTTTGGTTTGCCGGGTAACCCAGTTGCAGTAATGGTGTCGTTCATTAACTTTGTTGAGCCTGCGATCCGCAAGCTTCAAGGTCAAACGAACTGGACGCCAGTGAAAGCAAATGCTGTAGCAACTGAACAACTGCGCTCACGCCAAGGCCGTACTGAATTTAGCCGTGGTGTGTTCTCGATGAATGAATCTGGCGTGCTTGAAGTGAAAACAACGGGCAAGCAAGGTTCAGGTATTCTGCGTTCAATGAGTGAAGCGAACTGCTTAATCGAAATATCTCCAGCAGTTGATACTGTGAAAGTTGGCGAGACAGTGACGATCATTCCTCTGCAAGGTCGCGTTTGATTCAAAGCTCAAACACTTAAATTGACTTAGCTGCTTTTTAATTGATTTAGAAGCTTTTAAGTGATTTGGAAGATCTTCGCCAAGACATAGACGAAGCCCCTTCTATCGAGCTTTCGATGTTAAGGGGCTTTTTGTTCTTTTCGTTTCGAGAAAAACAACCTGTTCGTTTCCTAAAAGACAAATAGCTTAAATTACGCTAAACGTTTAGAACGATAATCTTAAGATTTCTTACCATTACCTTGAGCCACGTACGGTTTTTATGTAGAGTGCGCGCAAAGTAATAATTCTATTGGAGAGCACCATGGCTCGTACCATTCTGTACACTTACAAAGACGAAGACAAAGAGTTACTGTTTTCAAAACAAGAACACCGCACGATCCAAGAAGCTGTTGCTGCAGCTGAAGGCATCGATATCTCTGAGTATCTAAAAACTGAGCAACAGCTTGAGTTTATTTCTGATACTAAAGCGGTTCGTAACTACCAAGACAACTACTTCCGCAAGCTTGGCTTTACTAAGCTTACGTTGAAGCAAAAAGACAATCTTGGTGTTGGTAAAAAGAAGAAGTAAGCCCTCTTGGCTCTTTTCTTGATATGTCGTTTCTAGCTTTTCGTTTGTAGTTAACAGCTAACAGCTAAAGAAACGAAAGCACCGAACAATAAAAAATGCCGCAACCTCTTTCGAGATTGCGGCATTTTTATTTGTACTTTTTAACTATCTAACCTTAGCTAGCTTAACTTAAGTCACGATTACTTAATGTTAAGGAATGCAGCACCACGAACGCCGCCTGAATCACCATGCTTCGCTTTGATGATCTTTGGACATTTCGCTACAGACAGTAGGTATTTAGGGATACGCTTTGGCATCTCTTCGTAGATAAGTTCGAAGTTTGAAAGACCGCCACCCAATGCAACTACGTGTGGATCAAGACCGGTAAACAGGTTCGCGAAACAGATAGCCAATAGCTCCATGAAACGATCAACGTGCTCAGCCGCTTTTGCTTCACCTTCGTTGTACGCTTGAATGATCTCGATTGCTTTCTTCTTCTCGCCGAAGTAGTGCTCGTAAATCAATTCAAAGCCACGACCTGATAGGTAGCTGTCTAGACAACCTTTCTTGCCACAACCACAACCGAGTAACGGTGCGTTGTCGCCAAGGTGGAACCAAGCATCAATAGGAAGACGCATATGGCCCAGTTCACCAGCAACGTGGTTACGACCAGAGAACACTTTGCCTTCGTAAACTAACCCGCCACCAAAACCAGTACCTAGAATTAGGCCTGCTACTGATGGTTCGTCTTTAAGCTCGTCATCCCACGCTTCTGAAAGCGCAAAGCAATTCGCATCATTTTCAATTTTCACACTACGACCAATAAGTGCTTCTAGGTCTTTACGTAGTGGTTTCCCCGTTGAAGCTGGCACGTTAACAACCAGCATTGTGCCGTCGTCAGCATCTTCCATACCAGGAAGACCAAGACCAATTTTACCTTCGCAAGAAAATTCACTGTCGTACTTCTTCACCAAACCGGCAATCGTATCAAGTAGCAGTTGATAATCTTCAGTAGGCGTTGGTACGCGTTCTGTTGCTACTCGCTCAAGTTTTTCATTGAACGCACCAAATTCAATTTTTGTGCCGCCAACATCGAAGCCGTAATACATGAAATCTCTCCAATTTTTCCCTAAATTCGGGCAAATAAATTTTTCAAATTAAACATCTAGGACGCATTATCCATAACACTCCCCCTACAAACCGTGATGGATAACAAACTTATCTCGTGTTCGAATCTGTTTGAACAACAAGTCAGCACAAAGCGGTTAAAGGTTAGAGTGACGTCTCATTTTTAGTGTGCTCTATGAAAGCGTTCAGGCTTGGTTTGGTTGGATCGGACTTATAACGCGTCTTACTTAGCATGTAGCTTTCACGAAATGTCTCAAACCACAGCTGTAAAGTCTTTGCGCCCTGCTCTTCACCAGCCTGTTTCAAAACCAAGCTCGCTACTTCTGCAGTCGAGAGATGTTGTTCGTTGTCTGACTTACGCATCATGTATTGCGAAACCGATTCTGGTTCGATCGACAACACCGGTAAGTCTTGCAGATACTCTGAACGACGGAAAATACGTCGTGCTTCACGCCAACTACCATCAATAAAGATCAGCAGCAACGTCTTGTTCGAATCTCGCATTTCAGCAAGATCTGCAACCACACGCGATTTGTCATCGGTATAATCTTCAGGAAAGACCACGACTGGCTGATATTTATCGTCTTTCAGCACATCAAGCATCTCTTGATTCGGTTCAGTGCGGTGCCAAAGGTAGGCATAGCTGTCTTTAACGGTATCAAGGATTAAACGGCCGGTATTACTTGGTTTGAGTATTTCGTTGTCCGATAAGATCAACATGGTCGCGACGTTCGTATTTACGTCTGGTTGATGTTCACAGATACAGCTGTCTTGTTTGATTTTACAGAACTGACATCGAACCACTTTACACCCGCGCGCGTTAAACGGCTTGGTAGAAAGAGACAAACGGTGTTGATATAAACGGTGAAAAGCGTGGATTCTCATGGACAATAACGATAAATCTAGAAAAGTGGCACGATTGTACTTACAGTGTCCCTAGAATGATAGAAGGAATTCCCATGCAAGACCCATCACTGCTTCGCCTTGTTTGTTTTATTGTCGTTTTCGGACTGTGTGCGCTTTGGGAATACCGTTTTCCACGTAAAGCACTGACTCAAAGCAAATGGTTTCGCTGGGGAAACAACTTTGCGTTAGTCGCTTTGAACAGCTTTCTATTGGCCACTATAATTCCTATCGCAGCATTTCAAGCGGCGGTTATCGCACAAGAAAACCAATGGGGTCTGTTCAATACCCTGTCACTTCCGAAAGAATTGACCATTCTGATCTGTGTATTGCTCTTGGATTGTGCCATTTACCTACAGCACTTGGTGTTTCACCGTGTTCCTTGGTTGTGGAAGCTACATCGAGTTCACCATGCGGATCTAGATATCGATGTCACAACCGGAACGCGCTTTCACCCTATTGAGATGATTCTTTCAATGCTCATCAAGGTGAGTTTGGTGATCGCACTTGGTGTGCCTGTCATTGCTGTCGTGATCTTTGAAATTGTTCTTAATGCGAGCGCGATGTTTAACCATAGCAATGCACGTCTTCCGCTATGGTTCGATAAACGATTGAGAAAAGTGATTGTGACACCAGACATGCACCGCGTTCATCACTCGGTCATTGTTAAGGAAACGCACTCAAACTTTGGCTTCTTTTTATCAGTGTGGGACATCTGGTTTAAGACTTACCGCGCCCAACCCAAGCTTGGTCATGACAAGGTGCATATTGGTGTTCCCGAGATTCAAGATGGTAAAGAGCAACGGCTAGATTTAATGTTACGCCAACCATTCGCTTCCTTCCCTCATTCGAAAGACAAGACCTAACGCCTCAAGAAAATAATAAAAAATGGCGCAAACTCATAAGAGATTGCACCATTTTTATATGCGTAGCTTCTCACCTTTCAGCGGCAATTCCCACTTCCGGACGACGTTTACACACTTACTTCAATACGTACTTATGAAGCATAGCTTGTTGGCGCCCTGCTATCTCTCCGACTTGCTCTGAACTCTCGATCATAGATTCAAGTTGCAGTTTAGTGTTCTCACCCTGCTCAGACACGCGAGTGATAGAATGCGTTACATCGACAGTCGCACGGGCTTGTTGTTCGGTTGCCACCATGATTTGCTCAACACGGCCTTTGATCTGGCTAACCGCGAATTCGATTTTCTCGAAGGCCTGCTTTACATCGCCACTGGTTTCCAGTGCATTCGCCATTTCGCTTCTCGATTCCGTTACAGAAGCACGTGACCGGTCAGCTGCCGCCACCAATTCGTTCATCATATTACGAATATTAGTGGTTTGCTGGGAGGTACCACTCGCCAGTTTTCGTACTTCATCGGCAACCACGGCAAACCCGCGACCTTGGTCCCCTGCTCGCGCTGCTTCTATTGCGGCATTCAATGCGAGTAAGTTGGTGTTTTCAGCAATACCACTGATCACGTCAACCATTTCACGAATCTGTTTAACGCGAATATCCAAGTCCGTCATCGATTCTTGATTCAGGCTAAGAGATTGCTCGAGTGCTTGTAATCGCTTCTGGTTAAGGCCGACTACTTGGCTACCATTGACTGATTCGTCTTCTGCTATCTGCGCGTCGTCATTCGATGCGTTCGAGATACGAGCAATCTCACCAATGGATGCTTCAAGTTCTGTAATTGTGGTGATCATATTCTGTAGTGATTCGTTCTGCTCGTTCAAGCTTGAATTGGTTTGCTCGGCAGCATCATGACTTACTTCAGCGGTTTGATAGAGCGTTTCACAATTAAGCGTTACCAAACGAACCGAGTCCGCGGTGGAATCAACGACCGTATTAAGTTTTGAAGTGATAACTTGCAGCTCTAGCGGCCCCATCAGTTCACTCTGTTTAGAGAAATCGTGATCTGCAAGTGAACTCAACTGGTGTGTAATGTTTTTAAGCCCTTTATTCATCCAACGGCGTAACACGAACCATGAGATCACAATAATAAAGGCAATCACTAGCCCGCTGATAAACAACACACGATCAATATTGGTGATGGTTTGATTTACAACCAGTTCACTTTCATCAATCAGGTGGGAAGCGGTAGAAGACAACTGATTCAATGTGCTTATGACGGTGTTTGCTAAGGTGATGACTTGCGTTAAGTTTTGCTCTTGCTGCTGAACCAGTTCGAGTTTCAAGAGAATTTGTTTGATTATCCCTTGCTCGGTGAAGCCTTCTTTCACCATTTCGTAAGGCGCCGTCAAGCTCGCGAACTCAGCGATGTCTGGGTGCCAATCGGCAAAATCGCTGTAAGCCAAGTTAAGGCCTGCGATTCGGTTTCTCAATTGACGGTATTCGTCTTGTGCTTTGTCAATGTCAGATTGCATCATCAACATCAAGAAGGTGTTCGCCATAGCAGACGCACTGGATGTAAATCGGTTCGCTGCATCGCTCGCTTCTGGGTTGTCTTCAACCAAGAATGAGCTGATTCGGTTCATTTCAGGTCCGATCGATCCAACACCATAACGAAACTCGCCCATTTTACTGTCGATCAGATTTTGCTTACTTTGAATCTCAATCTGCGCCAGCAGTACCGTATTAGTCATGGTTTGCAGTTGGGCCATATCATCAATAAGGTTTTGTTGTTGCTCTAAAGAGATCGCATCAGGAAAAGATTGGGAGATAAAAAGGAGTTCCTCAAGCGTGGTATTACTCTCTGTTGCGAGTTGGTCAATTGAAACCCTTGTCGAATTCAGCGCATCTAAGTCGGTTGACTGGGTGCTATAGGTGAGAAGTTTTACTTGCTCTAATACGCTTTGCGTTAATTCGGCGTTGTGTAAAGCAAGGGGTAAAGCTTGTTCTGAAAGTGCATCAAAATGTCCCCCGACCCGTTCAACTCCCCGAATGCTAACCATTGATAAAAAACTAACGAGTAAAAGAATGGAAATAAATACAGCAGTGACGGTTTGAATGAGCGAGAATGTATAACGTGAGGGTTTTATTGATAAATTTGTGTCGGGCATGTGAAATCCAGTTTGACTACGAAAAGAGATATCCTTAAGTTAGGTCGTATACTAGAAGTCCTTGATGACGTTTTTATTTCAGTTTTTTGTCAGAAGAGTTACATATGAAAATCAGAAAAATGGCTGTAGTTACAATAACTTTAGCAACATTGGCTGCTTGTAGCTCGTCACCTTCGCCTTCTCAGCTTAGTCAAACCGCACAGAAACCCCTATCAAAGTCAGAACAATTGACTACAAACGCTTATATGAGCGTGTATGAACAGTGGAAAGGCGTGCCATACCATTTCGGTGGGACCTCATTTCGAGGTATAGATTGCTCTGCTTTTGTTCAAATCGCCGTGCAAAATGCGACTCAACAAGCTCTACCAAGAACCACAAAAGACCAGAGTAAAAAGGGAAAAGAAATTGCGTATGGGCAGGCAACAAGCGGTGACTTGGTGTTTTTCAAGACTTCGATGACGGTGCGACATGTAGGCGTTTATTTAGGAAACAACCAATTTCTACATGCCTCGACATCGAAAGGTGTCATTATTTCTAGGTTAGATAACCCTTACTGGGCATCCAAGTTTTGGCACTTTAGGCGTTTATAGCGGTTCGAAAGATAAACCGCTGAGCGAGGTAACTCTAGAAAGATACGACTTAAACGCCCGTTGTTATTATACTGATTAATTACGACGATAAATGAGCAAACAAACCGTTAATCGTATTTAGCAACAGCAGTATCAAACAGGTTCTTCACTAACGCGATGTACTCATCGAGGAATACAATTTGTTCGTTAGTCGCTTTCTTAGCCCACACACCCGCTAATACTTCACCAAGATCCGCTACTACGGCATCTGCTTCTTTCAAAAGTTGAAAACGAACGCTCGAATGCAACTCTGGGTTTTGCTCGAAAATAGCCATGATGTTTGTTGAAATCATGTCGGTAACAATGTCTTCGACACTTTCGTTTCCAGTATCACCATTACTATTGGTAAACACATCAAGGTTGAATGATAGGTGCTCGATTAAAGCCAAATAGCCATCGGTTTCTACAACCACAATAATTCTCCGTTTTAAGCTCTAGAGCAGATTAATACGTACTTGCCTAATACTATGTAAATGAAGCTATTTGTCATCACTTTATTGCCCAAAACTACATTTAAATGATCCTAGTTAGTATTTCAGCTTAAAATTAAATCGATATAGCTTTATGTGGTATACCTGCCTACTTACGACATAAGTAAATTCACGCTAAAGAAGTGTAAGACAAACTTTGAAGCAAAGTATTGCGCCAGTTAACAATAGCCCTTTCAACTTACTCTAAAAGCTCATTTGATTTAGTCGCTAGACAATAACAAGCTCAAACCTCTTTTCCAGTTTGTGGCGTTCAAAACCGTTTCGATTGTGAGACCAGTTCCAAACTATTTCATCACGTCAGGTTTTCAATTTATGTTTGTATTTCAAAGAGCTTGAATCAGTTCGAGTTCACAATTCGGCCAATTGATTCTACGTAAGATGAAGAAGAGCTAAGAACATTGACGAGTGCGTCTATAAATTGTTCAGATTTATCCTAAACTATTGCTATTAAACAAACAGTATTTCTAACCTTCAATCTTTTTAACTTTCAGTCTTTGAGGATTTCCTATGTGGCAGGCCATTTCTCAACAACTTTCAGATACTCTTCTATTTAACTTTCAGATTACTGAACGTACCAAGGTTTCTGGTGGCGACATTAACGATTGCTATATGATCAGCGATGGTAATGAGCGTTACTTTGTGAAAGTGAATCAGCGAGAATTTTTACCTAAGTTTGAAATTGAAGCTGAGAACTTACGCTTGTTAAGAGAAACCTCCACTGTTTACGTTCCTGAGTTGGTGCTTATTGGCAAAACCAAAGAGTGCTCGTTCATTATTCTGAATTACTTGCCGACCAAACCGCTCGAGACGGGCAACAATAGCTTCGATTTCGGCGTTCAGCTTGCGCGGCTTCATCAATGGGGCGAGCAAAAAGAGTTTGGTTGCGACCAAGACAACTATATCGGCAGCACACTTCAACCCAACCCTTGGCATAAGAAATGGGGTCGCTTTTTCTCTGAGCAACGCATTGGTTTCCAACTGCAACTGCTCAAAGAGAAAGGCATCGAGTTTGGTGATATCGATGACATCGTTGATGTGGTGAATATGCGTCTTGCTGGCCACAACCCTCGCCCTTCTTTGCTTCATGGGGATCTTTGGAATGGCAATGTTGCTAACTCTGCGTTTGGCCCAATTTGCTACGACCCTGCTTGTTACTGGGGGGACCATGAGTGTGATTTGGCGTTAACTGAATTGTTTGAAGGTTTCCCTAAAGAGTTTTATGAAGGTTACCAGAGCGTCAATCCACTCGACGTTGGCTATACTGATCGGAAAGACATTTACAACTTGTACCATCTTCTTAACCACTGCAATCAATTTGGCGGCGAATATTTAGCACAAACTGAAGCATGCATTCAGAAGATACAGGCCGTTTAATACTAATCACAGCTAGCTATCGCGTTCTATAACGCTACTGCGATCTTTAAAGCTACTACGATTTGGACAAGATACAGTGAGGAGAATTAGCCATGCATAAATACACAGAGAAACATGTCT
The DNA here is from genome assembly GCF_041467515.1 of Vibrio sp. 10N.247.311.12. Lineage (NCBI taxonomy): Bacteria > Pseudomonadati > Pseudomonadota > Gammaproteobacteria > Vibrionales > Vibrionaceae > Vibrio > Vibrio sp. 10N.247.311.12. The sequence continues at coordinate 44,017 of NZ_JBFSUV010000016.1, read as the reverse complement.
CGTGCCCCCACTGTGGGCATGCAATCAGCATAACGCTCGATGCTTCTAATGGGAGCCAAGATTTTTATGACGATTGCCCGGCGTGTTGCAATGCCATTCACCTCGATATGCAGGTAGATGAAGTCAGAGACAGAATTAATCTCTCGATTGATGCAGACGACGAACAAGTCTTCTAACACCTACGCTCTTGTCGAGTTGGCTCTACACCTCGATTTAAAGCTACCCTCGATTTTGTGGCTAGCCTAGAAAAACGCAGATACATACAAATAGAAAAAGAGCACTCAATGTGCTCTTTTTTAATGTCTTCGAGGTTTACTTAGTCAGCGCTTTTTAAGCAAGTGCTGTTGATAAACCGCAATTACTATTTTTGGTTTGCTAGTACGCGTTCAACAGTATCAACAATCGCTTGTGTTTGAGGATCAAACTCAATGTTTACTTGGTCGCCTACTTCACGGCCGCCAAACAGAGTGCGATTCAGCGTTTCTGGGATCAGGTGAACAGAGAAACGGTTCTCTTCCACTTCACCGATTGTCAATGAACAACCATCAACGCCAATGTAGCCCTTGCTCAGCACATACTTCATTGATTCTTGCGGCAGCTCAAACCAAAGCGTACGGTTATTTTCTGTCTTAATCACATCAACGAGGTTAGCCATCAGAGTAATGTGGCCAGACATGCTATGTCCGCCAATTTCGTCACCAAACTTTGCTGCACGCTCAACATTCACTTTGTCACCAACATTCAGCTGGCCTAAGTTCGTCAATCGCAATGTCGCTTGCATTAAATCAAAAGCAATCTGGTTGCCTGAAATTTCCGTTACCGTTAAGCAACAACCGTTATGAGCTACTGAAGCACCAATGGCTAATCCTTCAACCATTTCATCGCTTAGCTCAATGGTATGAGTTTGAAACGACTCTTTTTTGTTGATAGCAACCAGTGTTGCCATGCCTTGAACGATACCTGTAAACATAAGATTCCTATTTAGCATTCTAATAACAGTTTTTCATAGCAGTTATTGTGACATTTCTTTATGATTCGTCCAGTGGAAGCTTAAGATCATTGTCTCTGATTCCTTCAGAATGTCCTTTCCTACACTATTATTCTAATTTTCCCTCTTATTTGGAGTTGTTTGTGCATCGTTACAAAGAAGAATCCTCGAATCTAATCAAACTTGCGACCCCAGTATTGATCGCATCCGTTGCACAAACTGGAATGGGTTTTGTTGATACCGTAATGGCCGGTGGCGTAAGTGCTATCGATATGGCGGCGGTTTCGATTGCAGCAAGTATCTGGCTACCATCAATCCTATTTGGTGTTGGTCTATTGATGGCGTTGGTTCCTGTCGTTGCACAACTGAATGGTTCTGGTCGACAAGTAAAAATTCCATTCGAAATTCAACAAGGCGCATTTTTAGCGCTCGTCATCTCCCTTCCAATCATTGGTGTGCTTTTTCAAACACAATTGATATTGGAGTGGATGGACATTGAACAACTCATGGCGGAAAAGACCATCGGCTATATGAATGCGGTGATGTTTGCTGTACCCGCTTTCTTGTTGTTCCAAACATTGCGAAGTTTTACCGATGGTATGTCTTTAACCAAGCCTGCAATGGTGATTGGTTTTATTGGCTTGTTATTAAACATCCCGCTTAACTGGATGTTCGTATACGGAAAACTTGGTGCTCCTGCATTGGGTGGTGTTGGCTGTGGCGTTGCAACGGCTATCGTATACTGGGTGATGTTTGCACTGCTATTCGCTTACGTTTTAACTTCAAAACGGTTATCGAAAATCAACATCTTCGGTACGTTCCATAAGCCGCAACTTAAAGCTCAAATTCGCCTGTTTAGACTTGGTTTCCCTGTCGCAGCCGCTATCTTCTTCGAGGTAACCTTGTTTGCGGTTGTTTCCTTGTTGGTTGCCCCACTTGGCTCGTTGATTGTTGCCGCGCACCAAGTCGCGATCAACTTCTCTTCGCTGGTCTTCATGATTCCAATGAGTATCGGTGCAGCCGTGAGTATTCGTGTTGGGCATAAGTTGGGCGAAAACAACACCGAAGGCGCTAAGATCGCGACACACGTAGGTATCATTGTTGGTTTAGTGACAGCCTTAATGACAGCGGCGTTAACTGTCCTGTTCAGAGAACAGGTTGCATTACTTTACACAGAGAACACTGCGGTAATTACCGTTGCAATGCAGTTGCTGTTGTTCGCGGCGGTTTATCAATGTACTGATGCCATCCAAGTTATCGCTGCAGGTGCTCTGCGTGGCTACAAAGACATGCGTTCAATCTTCAACATTACCTTCGTTGCTTACTGGTTGCTTGGCCTTCCTATCGGCTACATCTTAGGAATGAAAGATTGGATTGTTGAACCTATGGGAGCGCACGGCTTCTGGATTGGTTTCATTGTCGGTCTAACATCAGCAGCGATTATGCTAGGTATGCGCTTACACTGGATGCACAAGCAGGATGATGACGTACAGTTAGAATTTAGTTCTCGTTAGATTCGCACTCGCTTAGTCGGTCTATCTGATTTCGAACACAAAAAAGAGCTCTGATTTTCAGGGCTCTTTTTCGTTTAATGGTTAGGTAGATCGTATCTGCCTTAATATTCACTCTTCTCTCGTACAAAGCGGGCAAACTTGGGTTTTCCGTTTTGAGTAAAACCATTGTAGCGAAAGGTAATACGGCTGCCGATCTCTGGCGGTACAAGTCTCATTTGGTCAGTGAACCCGCTACCTATATAAAATTCCACACCCTCTTCTGTGTGAACCAGAATTGACCCCATCATCCCTTTGTACTTCCCTGTCCCACCCCTATAGCCAATAACCGTGGCTTCGGCATCGTGATGCCTTTTAAGCTTTAACAAATCATTACTTCGGCCTGCTTGATAACGACTGGTGATTTTTCTAAGCATCAAACCTTCGCCATTACGCTCATCGACATTATCAAGTTGATGAAACAAAGCCTCTTCACTGTGAATTGGTACATGTTCTATGTAGCTGACATGAGATTCTCCAATCACGCTTACCCAATGCAAAATGTTGTAATAGCGCTTTTGATAATCTCCCGCAGCGCCGGGCATATCAAACAGCATGAAATCGATTTGGCGCCATGCTGTGTCACTCGGCGTATGGTCGAGAACGGTAGATTGAACAAGGTGGAACTTGCCCCTTCCTGCCCACAACTCTCCTTCGAGATGGACCTTAGGTAAGTTTTCCGTAAACCACTTCGGTGAGTAAATACGATTACCATTGCGTGTATAAAGATGTTGTCCATCCCATAGAGCCCGAATCCCATCAAGTTTTTCACTCTTCCAGTATTCAGAAACATCTATGCCTTGCTGGTAGGAGTTTGCAAGCACCAAATAGTCCGGAGGTAAATAGGATGAATGAGATGAAAGCGAACACACCCATAGAGTGGCTAAAGCCAGTTTGGTTAATCTCATCATCTTCTCCGTATTAATAACTGTAGTGGTCAACAAATGCTTTTAATCGTAAGTGCTCTAACACGCAGTTAGACAATCTTTGCTAGAAGATGCGATCCACTCATCAACCTTATCTAACCCTTGCATCTATTCATTAGATTAATGACTTATGGCTCTCATATGATCCGCCGTTTTTAGTTCTCAAATTGAGAAATGCCTTTTCTCAATTTGAGATGGGAATTCACGATAAATATAAGTCATTGAAAAATAACAATATAAAAGTTGGCACATTCAGTGCAATTGTCCATACATACTTAAAAGGAGATATCGCTATGGAACTACGTAAGATTGATTTAAACACAACGACACTGACACTTTCTATTTTCGGTGATCTGGATGCAGCAGGCAGTCGTGATGCACAAACCGACATCGATGATGTGATTTCTAACGATGGTCACCCTGAAATCGAAGTTGATTTTAGCCAGGTTGAGTTTTTAGATTCATCTGGTGTTGGCGCGATTGTTTATATGTTCAAACGTCTGACTGAACGCGAGCGCAACATGCGACTTGAAAATGTGACTGGTCAGCCTCTTGAAATTATGAACCTACTACGTATTGGCCACGCTATCCCAGTAAATTCAAAAAATCCTGCAAATTCATGAAGAACCACTAAGCTAGAAGTAACAAAAAATAATAAGAAAAATTAGAAACATAGGACGTTGGCATGAAAATACTGAAAAACTACATAGCCCTTTCTCTGTCCGCTCTCGTTCTGGGTGGCTGTACTAGCTATCCTGAACAAGGCACAGGGGGTTTGGCTGAAAGTTACGATTCTATTAACTATCAAAACTCAGACTTCTCTCCTGTCATGCCAGACGAGCCTCTTGGTCCAGAACATGGATTACGCTTTGATTGGCAGCTCGCTAAATTGCACCTTGATGCTTTGATCCAAGAAGGTGCTCGTTGGTGTTTCCCAGCTGCTGTTGTTCAAGCAATCGAAAAGCAAAATCGTATTGCTCGTGAACTTCAAGGCGGTCTACTACTGGATGCAGCCAACGACTTAGTGATCCAAAGAAAACGCCTAAATGAACTTGAGGTCCAACTGGATTACGTAACTTCACAAGCCCGCTGTGAGCCACCAAAAAATGAAAATCAATTTAGAATGCAACTGTCGGTTATTGAACAGTTGTATGACCTGCTTAATGTTGACAACCAATTTGCGGAAAACTCGACTGAAGTAAATCCTAAATATATGGGAAGACTGGCCGAGGCGACCACTTTACTTAAAGAACACAAATCCCTAGACCTTGTTGTTACCGGCCATGCTGATGCAACGGGTGCCGAAGAATACAACGACAAGTTAGCACTTGGACGAGCGAAACAAGTCGAACGCTACCTGACTATTTTTGGACTAGGCGCTCAACGAATCAAAGCCGTCTCTGTTGGCGAAACCGTCCCTCTTTTTGAAGGTGAATCCGACGGCACGCGTTTAACGAACCGCCGAGTAAGTATTGAAATTGTCTCGCCTAAGAATGCCGAGAAAATGGGAGGTGGATTATGAAATCCTTGATCGCTTTTATCATCACCCTATCGTTATGCTTTGCGAATGTCGTCAATGCTAACGATGAGTTTTCAGACGCGGTTCAAGTCGGTGATCTAATCCAAGTTAACGTACCCGGTGAAAGTACCTTAAACACGGGGTTCCAAGTGGATAAGCGTGGCCGTATTACTCTTCCAGAAGTAGGCGCTGTGTTTGTTGCGGGTTACGACAGCGAACAGCTTAACAAAGTCGTTCTAGAGTCGCTGGCAACCGCTTACAAAGATCTTTCGAACGCTTCAGTGTATGTAAAAGAGCAGCAAATCATCATCTACGTGCAAGGTTATGTAGAACAGCCTGGCGAATACACGCTCTCATTAGGTTCTAGCATCCAAATGGCACTTTACGCTGCGGGTGGTTTACGCCCGGGCGCGCAACTGGATAAGCTGATTCTTAAGCGAGGCGCAGATAAGAAAGAGTTTAACTACAAACGATTCCTTGATTCAGGAGACGAGTCAGCATTACCTACTCTTCAATCACTGGATTCACTATTCGTTCCAGCTTCTCCATTAGTCGGTAACATCGAGCAAGAGTTTGACGCAGCAAAGCTTGCTAACTCAGGTGACAGCGCTGATTCTCGTAACTCCATCAAAGTGTTTGGTGAGGTGAACGCGCCGGGTTCGTTCACTTACAAAGAGAACACCGACCTTGTCGACGTACTTATGCGTTCGGGCGGCGTAACTCGTTATGCCAGTGTTGAGCAAATCCGAGTGATTTCGAACAACACCCCAACGCTATTCAACCTAAAACGTTACTTAGATTCTGGTGACGAAAGTCTGCTTCCAATTTTACGCCCGGGTGCGACCATTTTCGTTCCCAAGCAAGAAGAAGAGATCAAATCCGGCGCCAACATGGTTTACGTAATGGGCGAAGTCGCAGCCCCTGGTGCTTTTGAAGGCAAAAGAGACGCGACCTTTATGGATATCTTGGCGAATGCGGGCGGCCCAACTCGATTTGCAGAGTCACGACAAATCCGTGTTATCAAAGCAGATGGCAGAGTGCTTAAATTCGATTTAGCGGCTTACACTGAAGGCTTACCTAACTCTAACCCTCCTAGCATCAAAGCTGGTGACGCGATTTTCGTTCCCGAGAAAACCGACATGAACGAGAAGTCTTGGTTGAAAATCACGCCAGACCGAGCAGTTAACGTGATTGGTGAGGTGAATCGACCTGGTCGTATTGAATGGTCAGATGAAATGAATTTCATGGGATTATTGGCACACGTCGGTGGCCCTACGCTACGCGCTGACACATCGAAAATCGAAGTTGTTACTGGTAGAAAGCTAGTTGTGTTTAACCTTGATGATTTTATTCGAAATGGTGCGCCACGTGACCAAATGCCACAAATTCGAGCGGGCTCTATCGTGCGTGTTCACGACTTGCCACAAGATCCTTCAGACAATAAATCACAATGGGTTCGTCAAAGCTCTGATGCTTCGATCTACATCTTTGGACAAGTGAATGCACCCGGTCGTTACCGCTTCACCAAAGACATGCACTTCCTTGATATCTTGTCTGCGGCTGACGGTCCAACAAAGGATGCCGACATCCACAACGTTCGAGTAACGCATCGTGACAAAACCTATTCGCAAGTAAGCAAACTTAACTTATCACTGTACTTTGAAACCGGTGACGAATCGTTACTGCCAAACGTAACCACTGGCGACACGATTTACATCCCAGAGAAAGGCAAAAACTGGTTAGATACACCGAAAGAAGAAACCGTTCGTGTGCTTGGTGCGATTAACAATCCGGGGCGTTATGTGTTCAACGACAACATGACCATTCTAGATATTCTGGCAGAAGCAGCAGGCCCTACCGACAATGCTTATGTAGAAAAAATTACCATCGTCAATATGTCTTGCTGCCAAGGTCAGGCTCGTACTTTTGACCTTGTTGAATTCAGTAAAACGGCGAACATTTACAACCTGCCGGTGCTACGCGCTGGTGACACGATTTACATTCCAGACCGTCGCGAAAGCTTTATTGAAAAAGCACGTGTCGGACTTGATGACATACTGCGTATTACGACCACCATCGTATTAATAGGAGCTTTATAATGACTATTTCAGCGACCCATGCCGAAGTCGAGCAACTGTATTTAGCTTCTGAACTTAACGGCCAAAAATCAATATGCGTCACCGCCTGTCATTCAGGTGACGGCGTAACATCTATTGCAACCGCACTAGCTGAGCGTTTTCTTCTTGCGGGTCATTCAACACTTTATGTTGATCTCAACTTATTCAACCCTGCCTTCAAAGATTTGAATATGCTAGAAGATAATCAGCAAGGTCAATTGATTGAACATGTTGAATCTCAGCGTACGTTTATCGGTGTACCTGCTCCACAAGTTGCTTCAACGCAATTGGCTTATAAAGATCCGACAACGTTACAAAAAGTGGTCAACAAATGGTTAGAGAAATACGACAGAGTCATCATTGATACCTCACCGCTTCTCAACATAAACAAAGGCAACATTCCGGCTCAGTCTGTGGCGAGTGCTTGTGACAGCACATTGATGGTTGTCGCCTATGGTGAAACGTCGAGTCATCACCTAGAACAAGCGAAAAAGCTGCTTGATGCACAAAGTATCAACCTAATGGGCTGCGTGATGAACATGAAACAAAAGCCTAGCTTTGCACAAGAGTTGGTCAGACAAATCAATCGAATGAAATTCATCCCCGTTAAGCTTCGTGATAGCTTGGCAAACAAGCTGTATCAAAATGAGTTTTTGAACCTTCCGATGTAACTTTCTTTTGCTACTTTCTGGCTGTCATTAAAACCATGACAGCCACCTATCCGATTAGACTTAAAGCTTCAATAGCTCTAAATAACTCAAAACCAAATTGGGTGTTTTTGGCGAAATTATTATTAAAAATAAGATTTTAAAAACCATTCAACGCATTTCACACACATCAATCATGGTCTTACCACCTTTAAATCCCTTCAAAAATCAACAGCCCCACGCCTAACTTTAGCGGTAATGTGACACAGACGGTTAAAGTGCCATGTAAATAGAATCAAAGATGGAATTCGTACGATTATTCCCTAAGATTATAAATAGAGGTGGTTTTTGACGAATTTGTAATAGTTTGACAAAGTTATCCGATGGCTGTTGAAACACAGTGGATGAATTGGCAAATCACACTTCACTGACTTTGCATGTTTATCTATTCAAACTTCACCCATCCCTCCTTCTGCTCAAATGGTTCAAATACACGGAAAGGATCACCATCGAGCAATTTAGATAATCAATTTACCTTGGTTACCTTAGTTGTATTATTAAAGAGAAAGGAAACTCAATATGAAATACAAGTTAAGCTCCGTATTTTTGTTAGTAGCAGCAGCCAGCGGTAATGCTAACGCTGGAGAATGTGGCAGCGTAACAATCGCAGATATGAACTGGAACTCTGCAACACTGATCGCCAATATCGACCAATTCATCCTTGAACATGGTTATGGGTGTGATGCTGAACTTATCCCTGGCGACACTATGCCAACAGGCACGTCTATGATCGAAAAAGGCCAGCCTGATGTTGCACCTGAACTTTGGAGCAACAGCTTAAAAGACGCATTAGATAAAGGTGTTGAAGAAAAACGTCTTCGCTACGCAGGTAAAGCACTTGTGAACGGCGGCGAAGAAGGCTTTTGGGTTCCAGCTTACCTAGTTAAACAGTACCCTGAGATGGCAACCATCGAAGGCGTACGCAAAAACGCAAGCTTATTCAAACACCCTGAAGACCCAGATACATCTGCATTCTACAGCTGCCCTGCAGGCTGGAACTGTCAGATCAGCGCCGGAAACTTGTTTAATGCTCTTGAGCTAGAAAACAGCGGTTTCACGATTGTTGATCCAGGCTCGAGTGCCGGCTTATCTGGCTCTATCGCAAAAGCTTATGAACGTGAAGAAGCTTGGTTTGGTTACTACTGGGCACCGACGGCTGTGCTAGGTAAATACGACATGGTTAAAGTCGACTTTGGCAGTGGCGTTAATGAGGAAGAGTTCCTTAACTGTACCACTAAAGAAGATTGTGAATCGCCAAAAGCGACCATGTACCCGCCTTCACCTGTTCACACGATTACCACTGAAAGTTTTGCGTCACGCGCACCTGAAGCGTACGACTACTTTACTAAACGTGGTTTCACGAACGACAAAATGAACTCGCTACTTGCTTGGATGGAAGACAACCAAGCTGATGGCGAAGAAGCGAGTCTGCATTTCTTAAGTGAATTCCCAGAAGTATGGCACCCATGGGTTTCTGAAGAAGTGGCTAAGAAAGTTGAAGCAGAGCTGTAAGAGCTTGATTTAATAACAAGTAATTACGCTTCAACAATAAAACAGAAATAACGTCGCTATACTTGATGTTATTCATGATTCGGAGCCCTTTTCATTGCTGATTTTCTTATCGCATGGACAAGTGGCTCCGAACTATAAGGATATAAAATGGCTGACAGCAATTGGTTATCAAGCTTTCCAGAGATGGAACGCGGTGATTTACGAACCATAAAAAAGACGCTAGATGGCGCATACCGTGAATTTTCCCGTGAATACGGCGAAATGATTGAATCTCTCTTTGACCCTCTTCTTTCATTCCTTGTTTGGTTTGAAAAACTTCTCATCTCAACACCTTGGATTATTGTCCTTGCCGTGTGTACCAGTCTTGTCTACGCAGCAAGCCGTTCTTGGAAACTGGCTTTAGGTTGTGTTGTTTCTCTACTTCTCATTGGTTACTTTGGAATGTGGGAAGACACCATGCGGACGCTCAGTATCATTACTGTGTGTACCTTGGTTTCGATATTCTTGGGCATTCCGATTGGTATTGCGATGGCTCGTTCAAATCGAGCTCAATCTATCGTTACGCCGATGCTCGATATCATGCAAACCATGCCTGCATTCGTTTATTTGATTCCAGTGGTAATGCTACTCGGCATCGGTAAGATTCCAGGGCTAATCGCCGTGGTTATCTACGCCATTCCACCTGTAATTCGCTTAACTAACCTAGGCATACGCTTAGTTGATAAAGAAGTCCTTGAAGCCGCTACCGCTTTTGGTGCGAGCAAAAAGCAACGCTTATGGGGTGTCCAACTTCCTCTAGCAATGCCAACGATCATGGCGGGTATTAACCAAACCATCATGATGGCGCTGTCTATGGTTGTTATCGCATCCATGATTGGTGTGAAAGGCCTAGGACAACCGGTTCTTAAATCGATCACCAACCAATACTTCACATTAGGTTTGATGAATGGCTTCGCCATTGTGGCCCTCGCAATCCTTTTTGACCGCGCTTCACAAGCGTACGCAAGAAGAACTAATGCGCATTTAGGAGGATTCAAGCATGACTAAACCATTGATTGAAATTAGTGGTCTGTACAAGGTGTTTGGACCGAAACCAATGTCTGTTATGAACCGAGTTCAAAACGGCGAACACAAAGATCAGATTCTTGCGGATACGGGTCATACCGTTGGTTTGAAAGAGATCAACCTTGAGATTAACCGTGGTGAAATCTTCGTTATCATGGGGCTTTCTGGCTCGGGTAAATCGACGCTGATTCGCCACTTCAACCGTTTGATTGACCCGACTCAAGGTAAAATCATGGTTGAAGGCATTGATGTGATGAGCCTCAACACTAAACAGCTAGAAGAGTTCCGTCGTCATAAAATGTCGATGGTATTCCAACGCTTTGGCTTAATGCCTCATCGCACTGTGGTTGAAAACGTTGCGTACGGGTTGGAAGTACAAGGCATCAAAAAAGAAGACCGTTTAGCGAAAGCCAACGAATGGTTAGAAACGGTGGGCTTAAAAGGTTACGGCAAGCAATACCCAGCGCAACTTTCAGGTGGTCAGCAACAACGTGTTGGGCTTTCGCGCGCTCTGTGTACTAACGCTGAAATCTTGTTAATGGATGAAGCCTTTTCGGCACTCGACCCTTTGATTCGAAGTGAAATGCAAGACCAGCTTATTGAACTTCAAGAGAAGCTTCATAAGACGATTGTTTTCATCACACATGATCTGGACGAAGCACTCCGCCTAGGCGATAGAATCGCAATTTTGAAAGACGGCGAGTTAGTACAACAAGGCACACCACATGAGATTCTGCTAAATCCAGCCGATGATTACGTGGAAGCGTTCGTGAAAGACGTAAACCGTGCTCGTGCACTGACCGTTGAAACCGTTATGCAGCCTCCTCTGTATCGAATCACATCAGAAACAATTGAAGGTGCTTTGGCACAAATGAAGATGCTTAAAAACGATTACGCTTATCACGTAACAGATGACGGCTATCAAGGCCTAGTCACACAAGAAAGTCTACAAGACGCCGTTGAAGATTCATCGGTACATGATTTTAGTGATGAGATATACGAAGAAGTCCCTGCCATCTTACCAGATGCGGTGATTGAAGAAGTGCTACCGGACACTATGTCTTGTGACTACTCTCTTCCAGTTGTTGATGAAGACGGTAATCTAAAAGGTGAACTCGAGAGAAGCGCTGTTGCTGATATCTTCTCAGAAAGTAGCGAGGAAGAAGTAGAAGCCGACCCAAAGCCAAAAATTGATAAAGCTTCGTAGTCCTACTTTTCGTGATTTAAACCACGGCTGTTTAAATTATCATTGTTTGGGTTATCGTTATTTGAGTTATTGCTATTTAGATTAGCCTAAACTACATAAACCGCTCTAAGACCACTGTTGTTAATTCACTGCAGTGGTCTTTTTTATTTGTATCGGGCTCGTTTTCTTCTGAGATCTACCCGCACCTTAGGCTTTATAGGCACCTAAGTTTATATTTCATAAGAGAAAACAAAATAAAATCAGTCCGTTAGGTTTGTCACAAACCCAATAGCAAGATTAGTGAGATGCCAATTAAATGCTCTATTTGTACGGCAACCAGTTGAAATTATTCTAGAAAATGACTAAAACTTAATAGTATTAACAGATATTAAGCTCAATAAAAGGACTTAGTTTGATGAATTCTACTTTAGCGTCAGACGCAGCTACAAATCTAAACTCACAACAAGTGAGCGAGCTTGTCGATGAAAGCGTTCTGGAGCAAATGATTCGCGATACAAGTGCGGACATTATCCCTATCTTGATCGACCATTATGTCGAAGAATCACAAACACGCTTGGTCGCTATAAAAGAGGCAGTCACGCAGAAAGACGCTCAAACACTTGAGTTCGAGGTCCACACTCTCGGCAGCACAGCGCTTTCGTTAGGTAATCGCCCTTTGGGTGAATTAGCTCGAGCTTTAGAAAAGCTATGTTTAGAACAGAGTCATGATGCGGCATTTCGACAAGTTGATGAATTACTAGAGCTCGCAGAGCGTTCAATAAAAGCCTTGCTTGAAAGGAAAGAGGCAGGCTTCAGCTAGCTTTGCATGTTCATTATCGGTATCAGATTAAAAACTCAAAACAGTCGTTATTAATATAGTCGCCATAAGATGGGCTCCATCATGAACAACAATGCGAGAAGTTATACAGGCCGCTTCTTAAAAGATTGCATGTGGTAGATAACAAATACACAAGACTCGTATTGATGGTTGCATATCACTATGTTATTGATTGGTTAGGATAAAGTTTCAAAAGGAATACACAATGCGCCCTAAGGTATTGTTAGTTGAAGACTCCACCTCACTCGCCGTACTCTACAAGCAGTACGTAAAAGACGAGCCCTATGATATTTTCCACGTCGAAACCGGCGCGGAAGCTAAGACCTTCATTGAAAGGCACTCTCCACAGCTTGTGATTCTCGACCTTAAGCTTCCTGACATGCCAGGCGAAGAAGTCTTAGATTGGATTACTGCTAACGAAATACCGACCGCTGTCATCATCGCGACAGCGCATGGTTCAGTAAACATCGCGGTAGACCTTATCCAACGCGGTGCAGAAGACTTCTTAGAGAAACCCATTCAAGCCGATCGACTCAAGACCTCTGTTAGCTTGCATCTAAAAAGAGCGAAACTCGAAAACCTCGTCGATAACATGCAAAGCAAATTCGATCGTGATCGTTTTCATAATTTCATTGGCTCTTGCCTACCCATGCAGGCGGTTTACAAGATCATTGATTCGGTAGCACCAACCACTGCCAGCGTGTTTATTAACGGCGAAAGTGGTACAGGTAAAGAAGTGTGTGCGGAAGCGATTCACCAAGAGAGTCAGCGTAATGGTAAACCCTTCGTGGCCATTAACTGCGGCGCTATCCCTCGAGACCTAATGGAGAGTGAAATCTTCGGTCACGTTAAAGGTGCGTTTACCGGTGCGACAACCGACCGGAAAGGTGCAGCAATGCAAGCGCATGGCGGTACCCTATTTCTCGATGAGCTTTGTGAAATGGAACTGGAGATGCAGAAGAAGCTCCTCAGATTTTTGCAAACTGGTACGTTTACTCCACTCGGTGGCAACCGCGAGATTAAAGTGGATGTCAGAATTATCTGTGCGACCAACCGCGATCCACTGGTTGAAGTAGAAGAAGGACGTTTTAGAGAAGACCTTTACTATCGTGTTCACGTTGTACCTATCGAAATGCCACCGCTTCGTGAACGAGGAAGTGACATTGTCACCCTATCTAATCACTTCTTGAAACTGTACGCGAAGCAAGACAAGAAGAAGTTCAAATCAATAGACAAAGAAACGCAGAATCTACTTAAACGTTATGCGTGGCCAGGCAATGTGCGTCAGTTGCAAAACATCATCCGTAACATCGTGGTGTTGAACAATGAAACGAGCGTGACTAAAGACATGTTACCGCCTCCGATTAATAAAGTAGATGCCGCTCCATCATCTAAATCAGTGACACCAATTCGAGTAACTGCGCCTCAACCTGCAGTTGTTGAAGCACCAGAAGCTAAGTTGCCACCGATTACTCCGGAAGAGTTGGAACAATCGTCAGTTGCTCAAGCTCACAACGAGCCGATGACGCCTGCATTTACCACAAGCGAAGGTGCTATTCGTCCAATGTGGCAAATAGAACGTGAAGCCATTCAACATGCCATCAATCATTGCGATGGGAATGTGTTAAACGCTGCTGTGCTGTTAGAACTTAGCCCTTCTACTGTTTATCGTAAGAAACAGGCTTGGGAATCGGAAGATGAGTACAATCAAGCCTAACCAAGGTATACTCGACATAAACCTTCATGAGATTTGGCTGTTGATCGACAGCCAAACTTTTGGAGGCATAGAAACGCATGTTTTAGAATTAGCACAAGGCCTGATATCGGAAAGCGCTCAGTATTCAGAGGCTGTTCGTATCGTTCTTTTGACTAAGTTTAATCCTGAAGCGATCATCGTTGAAAAGTTGAATGCGCTGAACATCCCTTTTAGTTACCTCTCCGATTTAGCCTCATGTTCTGTAGATTCAAATGGCAATAGCGCGACACAGCTGAAACGTGCAGTTCAACATTATCAACCAAGGCTTATCCATGCTCATGGTTACAAAGCCAGTTTGGTCAGCAAGTTAATCAAGCTTCCGCCTCGTTTCAACAACACAAAGCAAATCACCACTTATCACGCAGGTGAAACCCCAACAGGCAAAGTATGGCTTTATGATTGGCTCGACCGTTACAGCAGTTTTCTTTCTGATCAGTCGCTCGTGGTCAGTGAAAAGATTAAAGCGAAAGTGCCGAGTCAAACCCATCAATTGAATAACTTTGTTAAAATGCCAACCGGGTTAACAAGCTCCCCTTCATCAAGCCCATTCCATGTTGGTTTTGTGGGGCGATTGAGCCATGAAAAAGCGCCTGATCGATTTGTTGCATTAGCCAAACAGTTTCCTGATGTTCGGTTTGAGCTTTTTGGTGACGGGCCAGAAATGGACATCTTAGTTAAATCGCAGCCTGATAATGTGACCTTTCATGGGCATCAGACCAATATGGACGACGTCTGGAGCCAAATCGATCTGTTAATCATCCCTTCTCGCTTTGAAGGCTTACCTATGGCGGCATTAGAAGCCATGATTCGTGGCATTCCCGTTCTCGCCACCTCAGTTGGTAACTTGCCTCAACTCATCGAGCATCAAGTTAACGGCTACCTTGCAAATTCAGAAGCTGAGCTAGAACAGTTTTTATCTTTGTGGATGTCATTGACGAACGAGCAACGTAACTCTCTCAAGAGTCACGCGATAGAAACCGTGAAAAACCAATACTCTCCACAAGCCGTTGTCCCGCAGTTGTTGGAAATCTATCAACTCGACCGTTAATTCTAGCCTTAGTCGATAACTGGTTATTTGGGCTTGATGATTTAAGTACTTTAGTCAGTTTTATACTGATTCTCAAAATGACAAAACTCACCTCAAGGCTACGCCCTCACTTAATAATCCAACATTAAATCAATAAGTTAAATAAAATGCATAACTGGCACTCACTTTGCAATCTTTAACATCAGGCGTAACTACGTCTTAAAAAGATTACGAGCCGAGTCCTAAAGAGTTTATTTGCCAATAGAGGTCACAATGGTCAACCCTGAAGCCAATAGATTGCCAGTCATCATCACGATCAGCACCTTGTGTGTTGGGCTTGGTGTTGTTTGGTACTTTGTGCCTCACCCTGCTGTCATTGTGGCGCTCGCTCTTGTGCCATTGGCCGGGTTATTCGTGTTAAACAAAACATTCTGGTTAGTTCTATTGTTCGTTGTCTTTTCATTTTTCCGAATTCACGAAGCTATACCTCAGCTCTATTCGCTAAAAATACCGCTGATGCTTTCATTAGGCGCTCTGTCGGCTCTTCTATGGCATGCATTAATCAGTAAAGAACTTAAAATCTTCTGGCACCCTTGTTTAAATTGGCTCGCCATATTTTGGGTATTGGTTTTCATTGGTATTATCTTCGCGTCCAACAGGCCAATAGCACTAGCAGAATTCAAGGGCGTTTATTGGAAAATTATAGTGATGACGCTTGCGATTACTTGGCTAGTAAACACCACGGAAAATCTCGCAAAAACCGCGATGACGATTATCTACGCTGGCGCTTTAGTCAGCTCTATTGCCGTGTACAACTCAGTAAATGGTATTGGGCTTGTCGAGGGCTCACGCGTGACTATTGGCCGCGATTTTGGCTCTATGTTAGGTGACCCGAACGACCTAGCACTGGTACTGATGTTCCCACTCGCCTTTACAATAAGCCAAGCCACCACGACTGGCATCTCACGATCCAAACGTTTAATCAGTGCCTTAGTTTGTCTGTTACTGCTCGCCGCCATTATTGCCACTCAAAGCCGTGGCGGACTACTGGGGTGTATTGCGGTGATTGGTATTTTTGCGTGGAAGCTAGTGCGCTCTAAAGTTCTCTTAATCTCAGTGGGAACTGTCGCGGCCGTGGTGCTCTATTTAGTTGCTGGTATCTCAGACAGATCTTCTGGTGGTGCCGCTGAACAAGGTATCGATGAATCTGCAATGGGTCGAATCTATGCTTGGGAAGCAGCAATAAAGATGGCAGTTGAGAATCCACTGACCGGCGTAGGGTTGAACAACTTCTTCTCGAACTACTTCTTTTACAGTTCGCATTGGGACGGACTGAATCACGCCGTTCACAGTACCTGGTTTGGTGTGTTGGCAGAAACAGGCTTTATTGGTCTGATCATTTTTGTCTGCCTTATCGTTGCTTTGATCAAAACCTCTCGCTCTACGCTAACGAGGTTAAAAAACTCGGCCACAGAAATCGCCCCCGAACTCAATGCGGTCGCCTATGCGATCTATGCAGGTCTGATTGGAACAATCGTGTCGGGTACATTTTTGACTCAAGGCTTCAACTGGCCGATTTATATCCTCGCAGCACTCACAGTTTGCGTCTCAAAAGTATCTCAAACTGCCTGTCAAAATGAGAAAACCTAAAAGACACATTTTAACCTATTGAAAATATTATATTTATTAGATGGCACAATATATGAAAGTACTTCTATATAACAAAAAAGAGGATTTTTCATTATGACGTCAGTATCTATACATCAATTCAAACATTGGCTTAAGTTTCATCCTAATTCTCGAATTAGAAATGTGTTTTTCATTTTGAAAAACATCAGAAGCGCAGAGCTACCTACCCCTAAACTATTTAATCGCTGTCTATATCAAGCGCACAAGCTAGTGGTGAATCTGGTTTCTGGCTTTACGCGATTCTTCTACTGGACTCCGGCTTTCAAAGGTCGTGTGGCTCAATGTGGCAAACGCCTGTATTTGTATGGTGGACTGCCTTTCGTCAGCGGTCCGGTGCAAATTACGATTGGCGACAACTGCCGTATCTCTGGCCACACGACATTCTCTGGTTGTACTCAACAACTTGAAGGCTTGGAACACCCACTATTGTCGATTGGCAATAACGTCGACATTGGTTGGCAGTCGACTATCGCTGTTGGAGGTAAAGTGGTTATCTCTGACAACGTACGAATCGCAGGCGGCGCTTTTCTATTTGGATACTCTGGACACCCGCTTGATGCAAAACGCCGAGCGCTAGGTGAAGGTGACGACCCTCAGCAAATCGGTGACATCATTCTTGAACCCGATGTTTGGTTAGGCACGAATGTGACGGTTAAAGGTGGCGTAACCATCGGCGAAGGTGCCGTAATAGCCGCAGGCAGCGTAGTAACAAAGAACATCCCGGCTTTTGCAATCGCAGGCGGTAACCCAGCTCGAGTTGTCGGTCACATTAAACCCGTTGAAGTGACAGAATCCGATATGTTCGATTCGTTAGAGACTCATGGAGGTGACCATGCGTGATTTAATCGTATTTGGTGAAGACTTTGGTGGCCTACCTTCATCGACTCAACATTTAGTTCGTCACCTTGCTAAGCAACACAAAGTCTTATGGGTCAACTCTATTGGCTTAAGACAACCGAAGCTGTCCGCTAAAGATGCCAGCCGAGCGTTCAACAAGTTGTTTGGTAAAACCAAAGCCGTTACTCAAAACATGCTCGACTCTGAGGGACACGACAACATTACTATCGTTAACTTAAAGACAATCCCTGCGCCTGCTTCTAAATTTTCTAGAAAGTTGGCTCAGCAAATGATGTTGCACCAACTAAAACCGATTATTGCGGAGCTTAATCTGAACGCGCCTATCCTATGGACTTCTCTTCCGACCGCTGTTGATTTGTGCGGACACTTAGGCGAGTCATCTGTGGTCTATTACTGCGGTGATGATTTTAGCGCGCTGGCTGGTGTTGATCATGACACCGTTGCACAGCACGAATCAGAGCTAATCGAAAAATCAACGCTTATATTCGCGGCTAGCAAAAAATTGATGGGTAAATTTCCAAAGCATAAAGCGCACTTGCTACCACATGGTGTCGACGTAGACCTATTTTCAACACCCGCACCAAGAGCAAAAGATTTACCAAGCAACCACCGCCCTATTGCTGGTTTTTATGGCAGCCTTTCTAAGTGGCTTGATTATGAAATGATTGATCATGTTGCGAATGCGATGCCGGAATGGGACTTTGTTTTCATAGGTCCAAACGAGCTTGATACGCTCATGCTGCCTAAGTTGAGTAACGTACATTACCTTGGCCCTCGTCCACACCACACGCTACCAAGCTATTCTCAACACTGGGATGTGAGCTTGTTGCCGTTTGTTGATAACGAGCAGATCCGAGCGTGTAGCCCACTCAAACTAATGGAATACCTTGCGGCGGGCACACCCATTATCACAACACCGTTCCCTGCTTTGGTTCCATATCAAGGGCACGTAACCACGGTTGGCAGTGCCAACCAAATGATTTGGGCGCTTGATCATGCACGCGAGCTAAGCAACTCACCTATCTCTGTCGTCGAACAAGAGAGCTGGCAGAACCGTGGTAACTTCGTACATTGGATGTTGGAGCTATTATGAATAATCTGAAATTGCGGTTATTAGTCATCATCAATGCGATGTGGCGCCAACGCTACGTTATCGTTCTGCCAATGCTTATTTTGCCCTTTGTAGGCTTTGGTGTGAGCAAGTTGGCTCCAACTAAATATGACGCGCATACCAGTATGTTGATTCAAGAAACGGCCAAGATGAATCCATTCTTGGAAGACATTGCCGTTTCGACGATGCTCAAAGATCGACTTAACGCATTGAGAACACTGCTTCACAGTCGACATGTGCTTTACTCGGTCGCTGATGAACTGCAATTAACCACGCCAGATATGCCTGAAATTGAGAAACAAGAGATCATTACTGACCTGTCTCAACGTCTAACGGTGACTCAGCTTGGAAAAGATTTTCTAAAGATAAGTCTAACGTCGAACACACCAAATGGAATGGAAGCGACGCTGCGCTCGGTAAGTGAACATTTCATTGAACAGTTACTCGCACCGGAACGTTCATCGATTGAAGATTCAAGTAACTTCTTGAAAATCCATATCGACAAACGTAGCGCAGAGCTTGCAGAAGCAGAAGAAGCGCTAGCTGCATACATGAATGAGAATGTTCATTCGACGCCTGAGGTACAGAGCCAAAGTTTGAATCGCTTAGCTTCACTCAAACAAACACTGGCAGAAAAAGAGGCCGAGTTATCGGGTGTCGAAAAAAGTTTAGGGTCAATCGACCAACAACTTTCAAGAACCAACCCTGTGATCGGTAAATTAGAAGACCAGATCATCGACATTCGTAGCGACCTTACCTTGTTACAAGCTAAATACACGGACAAGCACAGTGCTGTGCAAGCTAAAGTGCGTGAGCTAGACAGACTAGAGAATGAACGTAAGAGTTTGCTCGAGGTAACCCAGCCAACGATGAACAGCGACCAGCTTTGGGACATCGCAAGTAGTACGACACTGAACAAACTTTCTGATACCCAACCTCTTCTGGTCACTCAATTACACAGCCTACAGCTGGTTCGTGCTCGCTTTGAGTCTTTAACTGAAGAGACCAAAAGCCTTCGAACTATGATTTTCGAATTAGAACACAAGGCCAATAACTTCGGCGAAAATGCAAAAGAGATGTACCGCCTTAAACGTCAAGTTGAAATCAAACGTCAACTATATGATGAACTGACAGAGCGTTATGAAATGGCTCAGCTAACGGGTTCGCTTGGTGTATTCGAGCAAAACAAACGTGTGAAGATTATTGATTTGCCTTTCACACCGAGTATCAAATCTAACATGCCGACTTTTGTCTTTATTCTGGCTGGATTTGTTGCAGGTATCGGATTGGGTATTGGTTTAGCGGTATTGTTTGAACTGTTTGATTCTTCAATCAAACGCAAAGACGAAATCGAAGATATCTTGGGTGTCCCTGTGATAACGGTGATCCCGAAAATGAGCTAGTCAGCCTCAAAGCCATTTTTGACTTGCTAGCTTCACAGCTTTCTAATTTCCTAGCCTCGAGCTTCCTAGCTTTTTAGTTTCCTAGCTTCGTGCATCCTAGAGAAAAACGCCAACACTCGCTTGGCGTTTTGTTTGTTTAAAGCCCCAAGTTCTAATGCTACTTTCGATTTACCCAAGCCCTATGATTCAAACTGCCATTCAATTGTATTTTGTTTTGATTCCCATTTTGAGAAATGAAAACTGCCCTAGAATTAAATAATCTAAACAACTGAAAAATAACGGTTATTTAATTGGCACAACTCCTGCAATCTCCTTGTGTAGTTAAACGTTTTAAAGAAGTTACTTCAAGAGAAACGTCAGAAAGGCGAAACAACAATTATAAAGGCAGGGTCCAAACTATGAATACGCATTTAACGAAGCATGGCAAAAAGATCATACACGTTGTTCAGCACCTTGCACCGGGTGGATTAGAAACCCTAACTCTGGATTTGCTCCGCCTTGCTAAACCAACAGACCAAGTGTTGATTGTCAGTTTAGAGGGTACTAAACAAGAGTCTATAAACAACTGGCCGAAGCTAGAGCCATACAAAAAGCAAATCGTCTTTTTGGATAAAGCACCAGGCGTACAATTCAATATCATTATTAAGCTAATTAAAGCCTTCAACGCGATTCGCCCTGATGTGGTTCATACCCATCATATTGGCCCACTGTTATACGCTGGTTATGCCGCTCGCGTAACCGGGGTTCCAACTCGAATCCATACCGAACATGACGCTTGGCATCTGAACAACAACAAACGTCGTCGATTACAAGCGCTTGCTTTAAAAGCTGCTCAACCAACGTTAGTTGCCGACGCGACACGTGTTTATAACCAACTACGCACGGCTTTTTCTTATGAGAACATCATTACCATCAAAAATGGCGTTGATTGTGAGAAGTTTAAGCCAATGTCGAAAGAACACGCGAGAGCAAAACTAAACCTGCCGACAGACAAACACATCATCGGTTGTGCAGGTCGACTAGAACATGTCAAAGGCCAAGACCAACTTATTAAAGCACTGACTCTTTTACCTGCAAACATGGTTGTCGCATTGGCTGGCGGCGGTACTAAACGCAATCAACTAGAGCAACTGACTAGCCGCTTGAATCTGAGTGACCGAGTCATCTTTCTTGGCTTAGTTGAAGACATGACCACGTTTTACGGAGCGTTGGATACGTTCTGCCTACCTTCACGCCACGAAGGGCTGCCGCTTTCTGCACTTGAAGCTCAAGCATGCAATATTCCAACCGTCGCAATGGACGTTGGTGCCGTCGATGAAACCTTATGTCCAGTCAGCGGCGCCCTCGTCAAAAGCGGCAGCATTGTGGGGTTAGCTAGTGCGCTATTAGAAAAGCAAAATGAACGCTTTTTGTCACCTCGTCGCTACGTACTCGAAAACTTCGACATCATCAAAATGGTTTCGTCTTACAACGATATATCTGAAGGAGCTTACGCATGATTGATTGGTTGCTTGCGGGACTTTGTTTGTTTTCAGGTGCGTTGATTGTCTAT
This sequence comes from Vibrio sp. 10N.247.311.12, assembly GCF_041467515.1. Taxonomy (NCBI): domain Bacteria; kingdom Pseudomonadati; phylum Pseudomonadota; class Gammaproteobacteria; order Vibrionales; family Vibrionaceae; genus Vibrio; species Vibrio sp. 10N.247.311.12. The sequence continues at coordinate 22,213 of NZ_JBFSUV010000016.1, read as the reverse complement.
CATCACGCAGCCTACCCTTTGTTACTGCGTTGGTATGCGAAAAGCCACCCCGCACGCAAAGTTGAAGAGAGTCATCGTTGCTACAAAGAGGAACAGCAAGATTGCACGTTGCCGACCATCACCGTTCTTGTTCCTGCATTTAACGAAGAACAGTGGATCGCAGACAAGATTCGTAACCTTGCTTCACTCGATTACCCAAAAAAGAAGTTGGAAGTCATTATCGCTTGCGATGGTTGCACTGATAACACAGTCGCCATTGCACAAATGACCATACAAGAAGCGATGTGCAGTGATGTCTATTTTGAGATACATGACCATCAAGTAAACCGAGGTAAAGTCGCGGTTGTTAATGAAGAAGTGACACGTATAACCAGTGATATCACGGCGATGAGTGATGTTTCTGCCCTTATTTCATTGGATGCTTTGCTTATAGCTGCCGCTCATTTTGAAAGTGACAAGGTTGGAGTGGTAAACGCAACGTATCAACTTTGTCCAACAGGCAATGAAGGCGAAAACACGTATTGGCAGTACCAAACCGCGGTTAAAGAGTCTGAGGCTTCGTTAGGTTCTAGCTTGGGTTCTCATGGCGCTTTCTACTTGTTTAGAACACACCTGTTTGAACTGCTTCCACTCAACACTATTAATGATGATTTCATCTTACCGATGCAAATCGTTAAACAAGGTTACATCGCCGAATACGAAACCCAAATGGTTGCATTAGAGCTAGAAGAATCGAACCTAGAAACAGACTTCAAAAGAAGACTTCGTATTTCAGCGGGCAACATGCAACAAGCGATTCGATTATTTGCCTTGTTCAGCCCGAAGTTTAAAGGCATCGCGTTTGCGTTCTTTTCAGGAAAAGGGCTTCGCCTACTCACTCCATATTTAATGATTGTGTGCTTAGTGTGCTCAATCTTACTTAGCAACTACTTGGTATTTGAAGCGCTGTTATGGGCTCAAGTTGCCGTTTATACCATTGGCGTCCTTGGCTGCATCTTGCCAAAGCGTCTAGTAAACAAACCTATTTCATTAATCTCTTATTTGATAGTTGGACACTACGCCAACTTCATTGGTGGCATTCGTTACCTAATCGGACTAGAAAACTCACCTTGGACACGAGCAAATCATTAAGGACTTATTATGATGAACATCGAACAGCTATCTACCCAAAACCTATACCAATACAAAATCTCACGTGCTAAACGTACTTTCGATTTTGTAAGCTCACTGATTGCTTTGATTTTGCTAGCGCCCGTATTTCCGTTGATTGCGATGGCGATTGCACTCACTTCTCGTGGCCCTATTTTCTACCGTCAATTGCGCGTTGGTAAATCGACACCGGAGAAAATGGAAATCTTTGAGATCATGAAATTCCGTAGCATGTACGAGGATGCAGAAACTCGCTCTGGTGCAGTTTGGGCTACCGCGAATGACCCGCGAATCACGCCTGTTGGCCGCTTTTTGAGAAAGACACGTCTTGATGAACTGCCACAACTGATCAATGTACTGAAAGGTGAAATGTCTCTAATTGGCCCACGCCCTGAACGCCCTACTTTTTACACCAAACTAGAGAACGAAATCCCTTACTTTGCTGACCGTACATACGGCGTAATGCCTGGTATTACGGGGCTTGCACAAGTAAATCAAGGTTATGATACCTGTATTGATGATGTACGTCGTAAAGTGGGCTTTGACCACAGTTATGCATTAAGCCTATGTTCTGTGAAGTCTTGGATTGCCGCTGATCTCAGCATCATTTCTAAAACTATCATTGTGATGGTCGACGGTCGAGGTCGTTAAACTGATACGGTGTGAGGCGAAAGAACAAGCTGTCTAGTCCAAGGTGAAAAATAGAGCAGTCTGTCCCATGCGAACACAAAGCCAGCTTTGATAATGATTTATCAGCTGGCTTTTTACTGTCTTAAAACAAGCCAAACCCAAGAACGCTTCGATTTTAAAATCCAATTGGTATACGATGCCAACATACTGTTCTAAAAACGATTAAATGCCGTTGTTATGAAAATCGCAGATCTTAAGCTGTTTACCACCGTTGTCGAACTGGGTAGTTTTACTGCCGCAGCCAATGCACTTGACCTTCCCCGAGCTAACGTTAGCCGTAGAATTAACGACCTTGAGAAGTCTCTCGGCATTCAACTGTTCTTTAGAACTACACGAAGCCTCTCCTTAACCAAATCTGGCGAGCTCTATTACAAAGAGCTGCTCAATGCGCTAAGTGCGCTCGACAAAGCGAACCATGTCGCTTCCAACCTTTCGGAGGTTGCACACGGGCAAATTAAGATTGGTCTATTGCCTGAAACCAGCGACATCATGCAATCGACGTTGTTTAAATTCCAAGATATGTACCCTAAGGTTGAGCTTGATATTCGCAACATTAGTAACGGCTTTGTCGACATGTACCGTCAAGGATTAGACCTCGCTATGCATGGTGGTACGTTGAGCGACGCTAACGTGGTTGCTCGTAAAGTGATGGTTCTCCAGCGTATTTTTGTCGCAAGCCCTGAATTTCTAGAGAAACAAGGCAAGCCCTCAAACCTAAGAGAGCTCTCCAATTACCCATTTGTTTGCTTCAGATGGCCAAGTGGCGACATCGATAAACAATGGGACATCAAAGATCACACCATCAAAGTTGAACCTTCGGTCGTCAGCGACAGCATTGGGTTCGTGAAAGGCGGTGTAATTCGACATAGAGGCATCGCGTTGTTACCAGAACTCTTGGTACGACAGCAACTCAAAGACGGCACCTTGATTAACCTGTTCCCCGACGAGAATCTTCAAGAAGAAGAAGCATGGTTGCTCTATCCTCAGCGTAAAGCGTTAAGCCATTCAGCACAGCTTTTGATTGATTTTTTATTACAAGAGCTTCCGAAACTCTAGTTATTGTAACGAATATTGTGACAGTGTTTCACGTGAAGACTAGATTATCTAAACAAGACTGAAAGATAGAATTACTCCATAAATTGACAGGAGTAATCCATGAAGCCTATATCTCAACATTCATCTGTTTTGCAGCGTTCGTCTATCTTTCAACAGACACCTATCTTCAAACACACAGTCATTGCACTAAGCCTAACCGCTCTGTTTGGCTGTAATGACTCTGAGGCGACGATAGCTCAAAAACAAACGCGCCCGATTCAAGTTATCCAACTTGAGCCTCTCTCTCATCAAGTTGAAAAATCGTTCACAGGCAAATTGCAGTCATCAGAAACTGCTGGCGTCGCGTTTCGTGTGCCTGGCACTATTCAAAAAATGATGGTCTCGGTTGGTGATTCAGTAAAGAAAGGCCAACCACTTGCGCAGTTAGACCCTCATGATTATCAAGTCGCGTTAGAAGAGCTACAAGCACGAGCACTCGAAGCGAAATCTGCACACAAATTAGCGAAATCCGAACTTGTTCGAGTAAAACAAGCCATCGCTGATAATGCGATTGCCGATGTTAATCTAGACCGTGCAATCAGCGGTTATGAACGAAGTGAAGCGGCGGTTAAAGTCGTAGAACAGAACATACGCCGTGCGAAAGATTCGATTCGTTATACCAAGTTGCTCGCACCCTTCGACGGCGTTGTAGCGGCATCGAACTTCGATCAGTTTGAACAAGTTCTGCCGGGCATTTCGGTTTTCACCATCCACAACCCAGATCAGCTTGAAGTTAAAATCCAAGTCCCAGAAAACTTGATTCATGAGTTCCAACCGAATCAAACCGCTGTTATCAATTGGTATGGTTCAGAGGAAAAGCTGATTGGGTACGCCGCTGAAATTGCCACGTCACCTCATCTTATCAAGCAAACCTACGCGGTTACCTACCATGTAGAGACAACCAACAAGTCAGTGTTGCCAGGAAAAGCCGTCACACTGACAACTCAACTTGGCGAAGCTAGCAACAATTTCTGTTTACCGTATTCAGCGTTGGTGAATCAATCTGGCATCGAGCAAGTATTCACCGTTCAAAACGAACAAGCTCATGGCGTGACTGTGGACGTGGTTTCGATGTCCCAAAATACCGTATGTGTTGAATCAACGCTCAACGATGGCGATTTCGTCGTGGTGAGTGGTTCTCAGTACGTCATGGAAGGCCAACACTTCTCCGATATTCAAGTTAAGAGTCTGTAGGTAAATCATGATGAATCTAGCTGATTTTGCGATCAAACAACGCACCTTCATCCTGTTTTTCACTGCATTGAGTGTTATCGCAGGCCTGTTTTCTTACTTTGATCTTGGCAAGCTCGAAGATCCAAGCTTCACCATCAAAACGGCCGTCGTAGTAACGCTCTACCCCGGAGCTTCTGCGGAAGAAGTGGAACAGCAAGTTACTGATACCGTCGAAACTAAACTGCAAGAGATGGGGTCATTAAACCGACTTCGTTCACTGTCTCGCCCTGGCATGTCGATGGTGTTTGTCGATCTCAAAGAATCTCTTAATTCAAAAGCACTTCCTCAAGAGTGGGACTTATTGCGTCGCAAAGTATCTGACATGAAGCTGTTACTGCCTTCGACTGCACAGATCAGTGTCGTACAAGACGAGTTTTCTGAAGTCTATGGCATGCTTTTCTCTATCCACAGTAAAGATGCATCGCCTGCTGAACTAAGACGTTACGCAGAAGAGTTGCAACGTCGAATTAAAACCGTCGATGGTATTAAGAAGATCGAATTACATGGCGTTCAACCACGCGTTGTTCATATCGACATCCCAGATGAAAGGTTGGCGCAATACGGCCTATCTATCACACAAGTTTGGTCGCAGCTGAATACGCAAAACATGGCCTTCGATGCCGGTAAGTTTTCAGCAGGAACTGAGCGAATCCGAGTTCAACAGTCGAGTGAGTTTGGTTCATTAGACGACATCAAAAACCTGATGATCAAAGGCGGCGTGAGTGAATTAGGAACCAGCTTAATCCGCTTAGGCGATATTGCAGACGTCACAATGGGCTACCAAGAGCCAATGATGACAGAGAACCGCTACAACGGCGTACCAGCAGTCACATTAGCGATGAGCCCAGTCACCGGCATAAACGTGGTATCACTTGGTGATGAAATCAATCAAATCGTCAGCGATTTTCAAGCAACCCTGCCGTTAGGTGTTGATATCGCGACAGTTGCTAACCAGCCGGAAGAAGTTCAGAAATCGATCGACAACTTCGTGAGTAACTTGCTAGAGAGTGTCGCGATTGTATTCATCGTCCTGTCTATATTCATGGGGCTAAAAAGCGCAACCATTGTCGGCTCAAGCTTACTGCTGACTATCTTGCTGACGCTTATCTACATGAACATCGCGTCAATCGATTTACACCGAGTTTCGCTAGGTACCTTCATTCTTGCGCTCGGCATGTTGGTAGATAACGCCATTGTCATCACCGATATGATGATTGTGAAAATCAACAAAGGCATCGACCGAACCAAAGCCGCAATTGATTCTGTTAAAGAGACAGCCACACCACTCTTTGGTGCGACAGTCATTGCTATTATGGGTGCGAGCCCTGTTATCTTTTCAAAAACCGATGCCGCTGAGTTCGCAAGCTCAGTATTCCTAATTATCGCCTCTTCACTGTTGTTGTCATGGTTTGTCGCAATGACCTTTACAGCTTTGATGTGTTGGTTCTTCATCAAGCCAACTAAGCAAGCTGACAATACCAAAGTAAGCTTATACCGTAAGAGCGTAAACTGGACGGTAGATAACCCACTCAAAGCACTGACGGGACTTATTCCGCTGATCTTGGTCACTGCATTGGCTATCCCGAATATTGCCGTTAACTTTATTCCACAAGCCGACAGACCCATTCTGTTCTTAGATTACTGGCTGCCAAATGGCACCAAGATTGAACAGACCTCAGAAGACATGCAGCGTATCGAACAATGGTTGTTAGAGCAGCCGGAAGTCGAGAGTATTTCAACGTACATTGGTGCTGGCGCTCCTCGTTTCTCAGTGACCATTGAGCCAGAGCCGTTTGACTCTGCTTACGGTCAGATCTTGATTAACGCGACCGATTTCCCTTCACTCAGCCCGTTGATTGCGCGTGGCGACAAATGGTTAATGGAAGAGTTTCCAAACGCCGATCCTCGCTTTAGAAGCTTAAAGCTTGCGACTTCGGATAAATTCAGTGTTGAAGCGCGTTTTTCAGGCCCAGATATCGAGGTACTGCACGGCTTATCTGAACAAGCGAAAGCTATCTTTGCTCGACACCCAGACACCAAGTACGTGCGTGACGACTGGCGTCAAAAGAGCAAAGTGCTAGAACCTGTCATCAACCAAGACAAGATGCGTCTTGCAGGCATTAACCGTGCAGATATTGCATTCGCGATGAAACGCGCGTCAGAAGGCATGCCGCTGGGTCGTATGAACTTAAACGACGAACTGGTGACGATTCAACTGCGTGGTACAGAAAGCTCTATTCAATCGCTAGAAACTTTGCCGGTACGTTCTTTATTGGGCATCCACAGCGTTCCACTAGGTCAAGTCATTGACGGGTTTGAGCTTACAAGCGAAGAGACCATGATTTGGCGTCGTGACCGAGTAAAAACCATCACAGCACAAGCTGGCGTTGGTCGCTACACCACACCTGCAGCAGTGAGAGACTCAGTTAAAGAACAGATAGAATCCATTCACCTTCCACACGGTTACCACTTGGAATGGGGTGGCGAATATTACGACGAGCATAAAGCGGTCAGCGATATTCTTAAACAGCTACCTAAAGCGATGTTGTTGATGGTGATCATCCTAGTTGCGATGTTTAACGGCTTCAAACAGCCAGTGATCATCTTCACCACCCTACCGCTTGCGGCGACGGGTGCAACGTTCAGCTTGTTGCTGTTGGATAAACCGTTCGGCTTCATGGCGTTGATTGGCGCGGTAACGTTGACAGGTATGATCATCAAGAACGGCATCGTGTTGATGGACCAGATCGAGCTTGAACGTAAAAACGGTCGCTCATTGTCTGATGCAATCAAAGAAGCCACCGTGAACCGTACAATGGCGATCTCTATGGGCGCACTCACTACTGCACTTGGCATGATCCCGCTGCTTAGTGATCTGCTATTTGACCAGATGGCGGCAACCATTATCGGTGGTTTGGCTGCGGCAACCGTGTTGTCTCTGTTTGTGATGCCTGCGCTGTACAAGCTTTTCTATCGAACCCAAGAAAAGAATACGGTAGAAGAAGCCATCAAAGACGCCGTGATCGTGCTTGATGCAACGCCTCAGTCTACAAACAGCGGCACTCCAACCTCATTCAACAAGGAGCAATAAACATGTATCCATTAACGAAGTTTAAAGTGGCTCCTATTGCTCTCGCCTTGTTGCTGACAGGTTGTGCGGTTGGCCCCGATTACGAAGAACCTCAAACCACCATGGCTGAGACCTTCTTATATAGCCAAGGTGATGTGAACCAAGACAGCGTGAGCCAAAACGAACAGCACAATCATTGGTGGACACAGTTCAATGACCCAACGCTGAATCAGTTAGTGGCCGATGTTCAAAACCAGAACATCCCACTTAAATTGGCCGCCGAGCGAATCAACATGGCGAACTCATATAAGAGCGTTGTTGAGTCATTCAAAGTTCCGACCATCAATGTCGGCGGCGGTTATTACAACTACCAACTGAGTGAGAACGACTCCCTACTCGGCCCGGTATTTGGTGCCTCTGATGCGGTTGAATCGGCCACAGGTATGTCGTTATTGGAAGCCCAACACGATGGTGGGTTCTTAGGAGCGAGCATCGCATGGGAAATGGACTTGTTTGGACGTATCGATAAGCAATCCAACGCGGCGACGATTCGAGTTGAACAAGCCGAGATATTCCAATCGGGTTTGAATACCTTGATCACTGCCGATGTCATTCACAACTACCTGCAATATCGTGGCGCTCAAGAGCGAAAAGCGATCGCACTAGAGAACATAGCCGACCAAAAGCAGACTTTAGAACTGGTCACTAAAGTTGTTCGCAGCGGCTATGGCTCGGAGTTAGATCTTGCTCAAGCCAAAGCCATGCTTGCCGCGACTGAATCCATTGTTCCTCAACTTGAAATCGCAGAGCAAGTTCACAAACAACGCATGGCAGTGTTGTTAGGCGAATCACTTACGAGCGTGAACCAACGTTTAGTGGGTGAATTTACCTTGCCGAGAATGAAGGATGTGATTCCTACAGGCTTACCTTCTGACTTGTTAGAACAACGCCCAGACATCCGAATTGCAGAACGCGAAATGGCAGCCATTAACGAAGAACTCGGCGCAAGCATTGCTAATCGCTATCCAAAATTCTTCCTAACGGGTACGCCAGGAGTAACTGCAGGAAGTTTTGATGACCTATTCAGTAGCGATTCATTCGGTTGGGCGGCATCTGCTGGCATCAGTTGGAATGTGTTCGATGGTGGCCGAGGCGAAGCCTTGGTAGAGATGAACGAAGCAAGGTTCCGTTCTGCAGCGCTTAACTACCAACACTCGGTAGACAGCGCCTTTGCAGAAGTCGATTCAAGCTTGTTTGCCTATGGCCGTAGCCAAGAGAACCAAAAGCGCATCGATGAAGCCACCCTCGCCGTCGATAATGCAGTGAGCAAAGCAAAGTCACTCTATAAAGCCGGCCTAGTCGATTACTTATCGGTGTTAGACGCACAAAGACAACAAAAAGCGATGCAAGATCGCCAAGTGGCCGCCAAGCTTCAAACCGCCAACACCACGATTGCGGTGTATAAAGCCTTAGGTGGCGATTGGAAAGTCGCTAATGAAACAAAGAGTGTCGAATTAGCTCACGCTAAGTAGGCTCGCTGTTCTCAGCTGAACGATGCAATAAGCATAAAAAAAATACCGCCGTTGATTACGGCGGTATTTTTGTTACTAAAAGTCGCTGTAGCAATTGTGCACTTATGTTTAACGGATACGTACCTTTCCAATTGGGTTTAAACGACTAAATCGGTATTTGGGGTAATAGATCCAAAACAGTTCTTCGTTCTTAGAGTCTTGAGCTATCAATAACTCAACCTCGCCAGAGTTAATAACAATACGTACTTTACTTTTTGACAAAGGTTTCGTTCTATTCATCGTTACGTAGTTACTACTTCTCAAAGAATCTAACAATTTAGATTCTTCAAACTCCTCATGAGCCTCCACAACAAAACTCGACACGCTCAGCTCTTCAGCTAGGATATTTCGGATTTGATACTTCTGAGAGAGAAACAGAACGATACTGATTGCTGCGACTCCACTTAAGAGAATCAACGCTTTTATATTTTTACGCCAGACCCCAACAAAAAGTGCTGAAAGTAAGCTTACAATAAAAACTAAGGAGGTAACCGTAAACCAAATATCTAAATAATCGCCCATAATTACCCTATTCACCTCAACCTAGTTTAAGTACCCCTGATCATGTCTTCCATGACGAAAGTGAACTATTTTCGCGACAATCTGTGACTAGGAATTAGACGCATCGTTGCTGTCTGTATCTACGGTTTTGATCAGAGGACCTGCGCACTCGACAAAATCACCGATATCAAAAGTATCTGGCGCATCCGCTCCGCCCGTCACACCAAAACTGCCTTTCACCGCTGGATCTTTATCAGTCTTATCTACGTCTAAAATGATCTCTACTTTATACGTGTGACCATCAGGAAGGAGTTTTGCACACTCTTCCAGTGTTGAAGCGGTAGCACTCATGCTGAAACCGAATAAACACACCGCAAGTACACTACTTTTCATTTTCAACATAATTAAACCTCTCGAAGACTATAGAAACATCATACCAATAATCGACTCATCTTCACGGGAATTGCCATAAAACGTCTAAAAAACATAACGTTGGTTATCTATGAACGCTATTTTGGCGCTTCTGACTCTGTAAAGTTGGTTTTAAAAGTGAAGGCATACGGCGTATCACCGGTTTCTCTGAGGTGTTCAAGTCGCTCTATCGCCTCTTCGAGTGTGGGAATATGCTCTTCTTCAATCCACCAAAGAACATAAGTATCTTCAGGTAAACGATGAAACCAATCCCCCTTTCGGCGCATAAAATCACGGTGGTGTGTGCGGAACATGAAGTTCTTTAACGAATCCACAGAGTCCCACACCGACATGTTCACAATCATATTAGGATCATCGAAAGCTTGGATATTGGTGGCGTCACCAGATTCATCTTTCAGACGCCAAACAAACCCTTCACTGCTTTCTGCGATTCCATTAACCAACTCTAAGTTATCGACAAACTCTTTTATTTCCGGCGCATCTAACGGGTATTTTGCCAGAGCGATATTTAACTGAGCTAATTTCATAATGTTTCTTCCTTGATAAATTATGAGTAGAAAATTTCAAACGCACCGACTGATACTAAGACAACTAAAGAACAGCCACGCCTTCAACTTCAATCACTGAGTTAACATTTGCTCGCTCGATTATCTTGAGTAACGTCGTTTGAACTAACTCATTATCTCGGATTTCGGTTTCACAAGAAAAACGCTCTTCTTGAACACCATCGCCCTCACCCAGCATAAATTGAACCGCGACTTCCGTTGCGAGATCTTTGGTCGTCCCGTAATACGCTAACGTGATTTTTGGGTATCCGTGGTCGCCTTTTTTAACCTGCTTTGCGATACGTTTTTTGGCTTTATCTAAATTCATACAACTTCCTTTTAAGTTTGAAATACAAGGTGACTAGAACACCTTTTTAAACGGTAAGCAATACAATCAGCGTTGGTTATAGAGATTCCCTAGCCTCTTGATACTAATCAAGATGGTACAGTCTTAGCACTTTAAAGAGTGATAGCTAGAACCCAGAAAACCTGTTTAAGAAATATAATGACAACATATAAGAATTACGCGCCAAGAAGCGGTAGATGTTTTCGTTGTTGATAAGTTAAGGCTAACTCTAAGCACTGCTTGATTGGTGCTTTGGGAAGTGGTTCAGTTAGGTTCAAGACGATTGCCCGATTACCTTGAAATACCAATGTGCCATCGTGCAATTCTCTGAATGTGTCGACTAGCTTCGTTTGACAGTTAAAGAACAAGTAATAGTTGTTTGGTGACTTCAATTTCCAGTCGATTCGAATTGGGCTGCCCGTCTTAACGCTGTAACTCGGCTCGCCCCATTTCAGAGACTCTTCGACTTCAGCTAGTTCCAAATCAGAGCAAAGCTCAAAGATTAATGAACGCAACTCTTCAAGCCGAGCTCGAACATCATCGGGATACTCGTCGAAATGTGTTTTGATTGCTTGGTCCATTGAACCTCCGATCCACTTGTTGAGATATTAAAATGCAGCTCACTTAAAGCATACAGCCTTAAAAATTAGTCCAACTCAAAACGAAAAGTGCCAAGCCTCGTAAATCACTTTTGCGTTATCTATTCGTTAGCGGTTTTCAAGGCCAGCTTTAAACCGTCCGTATCCTTACAACCAATGTAAACATGCTTTCCATTGTTTAGCCTTAACTTCAGGGCTGAACCTATCGATGCATTATACAACCAACCGTCGCTCAGCATTCGGATACCAATACCTTGATACCACTTGCTTTGATAAAACGATGTCTCTGTAATGTCTGACACTTCTACATTTTTACGCCAAAAGCCAAAGCCGAAATACCAGCTTAGTACATTGTCTTTGACCTCAATGGTCATGGAGAAAAAGAGCAAAGCAATTAAACCATTGATGGCGTGAGCGACTAATGTCCCGGGGTTATTATCCGAGGTAACGACAATGAAAGCACTTATCGCAACAAGGATGAGCAGCAATCCCTTGTTGGATTCCTTGCTATAAAACACAGTGGCAACTCCTATAGACAACGAACAATCCACTAACTAGCCAACAGTTATCTGACTGCAGCCTTTCTAAATAATCGTAGTAAGTAATGCAGGCATACTCCCACAACCAAACCAAGTAGCATCGCCTTGATACTACCAACCCAAAGTATCAAACCAGAATAACCTTGTCCCGGACCTAAGCCTTGTTTATTAATCACATCGACAAACATAAAACCGTTCCACAGCACATGCAGTGAGGCTGTAAATCCATGCACACAAATTGCGATGGTTCCAAGTAACTTGTACTTGCTAATGACTGGTGCGCCACAAAAAATGACAACAAGCGCAAAGGTAAAAATCAGAGGGCCAGACAATACTAAAGTGAGTGTGGTTATTTCAACGTGGCTCTCTATGCCATAACTGTATGTACAAAATACCATTGTCATTGAAAACAAAAGCGAAATGAGTGCGAACCATAGCGTTCTATTCATTGGGGTTCCCTGCCTTAATAGTGGGTTTAGGACAAATTCGATAATCGACAGGAAGAACTAATTACCAAAAATACGGCATGAGAAATGCCCTTGTTACTCTACTATTCGATGGACGACTCAGACTTTCATAAACCCAATGTAACGGAAGACTTAGAACACAAGCTAGGCAATATAGCTTCGGCTATATTGAACCACGAGCATAGACTGAAGACAGGTGCTACGACGGAACAAGTAAGGTAGGCTCTACTCATCAAACGATGAGCAATCCACGTATATCAGCATGAGAACCGACGACATTACTTGCTTCATCTATGTAATAACACTATCCCTTAAATAACAAGAAAGGCTCTATAAATGCGGGAGCAGAAACTTCTACGCTCTTATTGACAGAGGGGGTCATATCGCCCAATTAAGGTGTGAAGCACACTACCACAACACTTAAATTGGACGCCGTAATCACTAAACTAAACTCAAACTGAAAATGCCAAGCGTGCTGAATCACTCTTAAATTACTTGTTGAACGAAGCCGCTACGCGGCAGAGTAAAACGAGTGCGAACCATACTCTTGTAACACCATCACCCTGATGGTCGTTCACAGGAGTAACCCCATGAAACCCGATGACTTAAAACGTTACAACACCCTTTATGAACAACACCTTACCAACCTAAAGCTGCAAGGTAAACGACCCGCGACCATTGATGCCTATTCCCGTGCGGTTCGTCGGATCACCGCTCATTTCGACCGAGCCCCTGATACATTAACGACCTCTGACCTCAAACAGTTCTTCGCGTCTCTTATTCAAACCCACTCGTGGAGCACCATAAAACTCGATCGTAATGGCTTGCAGTTTTTCTATCGCTACACGCTCGATAAACAGTGGGAGTGGCTCAATATCGTCAAACCGCAGCAAGTCAGTTCGCTCATCACTCACACGCGACAAGTGCGCTACCAAGTCTTCTTCTTAACACTTTATAGTATGGGGTTGCGCCTTGGTGAAGGGCTGAATCTTATGGTTCACGATATCGACAGCCAAACGATGCGAGTCCATATGCGGGAAGGAAAAGGCGGAATGGGGTTCACTGCCGTGCTTCATACTAATAGCCGACAACGAAACTTGCACCCACATCTACACATTATTGTGGCGGCGGGCCAATACAATGCGTCAAGGCAAGAGTGGCACAAAGGCAACAAGCATTATCTTTTTAACGCGTTTGCTTTAGCCCAAGTATGGCGGGCAAGAATGCTAGAAACCATCAAGCAACATCCGATGTTATGGCTGCCTAATGGCATACCAAAGCAATGGGTGGTCGATTGCAGACAAGTAGGATACGGCCAGTCTGCTCTGAGCTATTTGTCACGCTATCTCTATCGCGGTGTACTGCCTGATGAAGATATCATCAAAGTCACCAATGATACGGTCACCTTCCGCTATAAAGAGAGCAAGACAAACGCATGGCGAACGCGCACCTTACCCACCCTCAAGTTCTTGCTGCTCATTTTACAGCACGTGCTGCCCAAAGGGTTACAACGAGTACGAGACTACGGTTTTCTACGTGGTCAGGCACACGCCTTACGGGTTCGCATTCAGTTGCTACTGTTGAATTTACTCTACCTCATGCCGCCGTTAACTGTGCCAATAAGGACTAAAGCAATACGAGTATGCCCCTGCTGCCAGCATGAGATAGCGTGTGTCGGAGTAAGTCGACCCACGTAGCCGAAAGGCATGAATAATAAGGATAATGGCAAAAGTGAAATAAGAGGAGAATTGACGAAAGACAGCGACAAAATAGCTAACTGATTGATAAGATTGCTATCGCAACCTTATCTTGACCTCGCTCGCCTTGAGAAAAGTATCAAGGCGGCGTGCCCTTCAAATCCAATCGTACAATTTACTTAATAAAGAGGCTTCGGGCTTGTTCAACACTCGGGATTTAACGTTGGCTACTCAACGCTTAATCCTTATTAGTTATTTTTTACCACAAATAACTACTTTGTTCAACGCATTTCAAGAAGTGAATTACCAGCCTAACCCACTTGACCGCCAGAGACACGAAACACAAGGCGACTAGTTCCACTTCCGTGCCCCCAGCCCAATGAAGCAACTCAGACGAATTGCAAAGGGACAAAGAACTAGAGCCTAAGAACTTTAAATCATTGAAGTACAGTTAAATATAACGCCTTACTAACGGGAACTTACGCCATACCACCCAACTTAATTATTATTGTGCCATAAACACGGAACTAAGTTTGCGACTGAGTTCGCCAAGCGTTAGGAGTCGTCGTTAGGCAAATTGCCATGTCAACCTCTAGGTGGGAATATCGATTATTCCCTTGAATATTGTGAAACCAATGTAGAATTCACTCAAAATTTTATTAGGTGTCTAAAAATGAAAAAAGTATTACTTACGGTAATGACAGGATTTGCCCTCTCAGGATGCGCCGGAATTATGTCTGGCGGTGACGATAAACTTACAGTCGCAACGACCACATCTGATGCAAAAATTTATGTAGACGGACGATACTTGGGTGAAGGAAGAATCAGTACACAAGTTAAACGTGGCGACAACTACGAAATTCGTATCAACAAAGAAGGTTGTGCGACAATTTATGAAACTACAGGTGATAAATTAGATGGTTGGTTTTGGGCAAATATCCTTATCGATTGGGGAATTATTTCCATGCCAGTCGATTTAATCAGTGGCTCGGCTTGGAAGCTAGATAAGGAAGAGTACATTCTAATTCCCGAATGTGATTAATCACCCTGAGGCGGGGTCTAGCTCGCCTCATTAAAATTTTACTGATTTCAACGCCAAATTAAGTAGCGAGCAACGCTGTCATCTTCCTGAACCAATGTGTCGTAAACACTAAAGCTAATTAAAACCAAAAGTGCCAAGTGTTGCGAATCTGCTTAAATTTATTGTTAAGCAAGTTCTTACTTCACACGCTGGTCTTGTCTTTTAGCTGCTTTTCGTGGAGCTTCTGGTGTTTTACCATGTAACTCTTCAAGTTCTTTTGGCTCTGTAATACCTTTTTTAACAATAAAATTGATGAGATCAAAAAGCTTCGATGCTACAAAGTCAAAGTCCTCATCTGACATTTCGCCTGGATGAACAGCGTTATTACCTGTAATTCTAACTGTATCCGCAACTTTGATAACCATTGGTGGCAATACGTTTTTTTTCAGCTAAAGTACGAATGTCATTATTTATGTTTTTCCCCTTTCGCCGAGATGCTTACATAATTTTTGTAGTCCAAGCCTAAGTAAAGCCGCAGCACCGCGTGGAGATTTATTGAAGATACTAGCAGCTTGTTCATAGTCACGTTTTACATCTTCTGGCATATCTATTTCATCAGGGCTTGCACTACCTCGGTCAGGAAAAACCATAACACCTGATAGATCAGTTGCACCGAAAATTTCATGTCTCTGTCTTTCAAGTACATGCCAAAGAGAAACTTGTTTGCATCGGCTACAAGTTGCCTCTTGAAACATAGAATCTTTGCCACGGTTACTTAAAATGGACCAATCCATGTGAGTATAAGTGTCACATGTCGGACAGCTAAATCCCTCACCTAGAAATTCTGGGGAAATATACTTCATTAATTATTTACTCCATTTGCGTAACAGCTATTAGACCGAAAAATTCTGCATTTAAATACAGAATCATTCTATCTAGTTTCATATGCATATTAATTTACCACGATTAATCACAGCATTTCAGTGACTTAAAACATAGATAAACTCATTGAATGACAGAATGTAGAATATTTCCATATAGTATGAATTTCGTAAAAACCCCGAGCAACTGGATATAAACACAGTCTCCTTACACATGCCCCAAACACAAAAAAGCCTGCCATCTATGCGAACATAAATGGCAGGCTTTATACGTTAGTTAAGCTTGTGTGTGGCTAGCTTACGCGGCTTCGAATGCGAGGGCTTTCTTCTCTACTTGGCGGAAGATCAGCGTTAGTATGCCGTTTACTGCTAGGTAGAATGCGCCAGCAATACCGAACACCGTTAGTGTGTCGTAGGTTTGGCCGTTGATACGCTGAGCGTAACCCATCAAATCCATGATGGTGATGGTGCTTGCCAGTGACGTACCTTTGAAAACTAGAATCACTTCGTTCGAGTAAGCTGGAACGGCGCGGCGTAGTGCATATGGCAGTAACACTTTCAGCGTTGCGATTTTGTCCATACCAAGTGCGCGACATGCTTCCCACTGCCCTGCTGGAATGGCGTTGAATGCGCCTCTGAACAGTAGCGTGCTGTATGCCGCCGTGTTCAAAGCTAATGCTAACATGGCACAGAACCAAGGTTGGCTTAACCAAGTCCACATGAAGCTTTCACGAATCCAATCGAACTGACCCGGGCCGTAATACACCAAGAAGATCTGCACCAACAATGGTGTGCCGGTGAACAGCGTGATGATGCCACGTGTTAACCAGTGAATCGAAGGTATTCTTAGGATTAGCGTTACCGTCATCAGCAGTGACAAGATACAACCAACCAGCAATGAAGCGCCTGTGAGTTGAAGACTGGTCACTAAGCCTTCAAGCATTTGAGAGAGGTATTGTTGATTCATGCCATTGCCCCTTTGTTACCCAAACCTTGAATAGAGAACTTACCATCAATCACTTTTACCAATCTTTGTGTGATTAAAGTGATGACCAAGTAGATTGCTGCTGCTGTCGCGTACCAAGTAAATGCTTCGTGCGTTGCAGCGGATGTTAGTTGTGCTTGTTTCAACAAATCCGTTACGCCAATCAGCGATACTAATGCAGTGTCTTTCAGTAACACTAACCATTGGTTGGTTAACCCTGGTAGTGCGTGTCTTACCGCTTGAGGTAATACGATACGAAAGAATGCACGAGACTGAGAAATACCAAGCGCGCTTGCTGCTTCTCTCTGCCCTTTGCTTACTGCTTTTAATGCACCACGCAAGGTTTGCGAAGCGTAAGAAGCAAAGATAAGTGACAGTGCAACAACACCAGATAAGAACGGGCTCACTTCTATGAAGTCGCCAGTGATCATGAACAGAACTTGTGTCGAACCAAAGTAGATAAACAGTACGACCAGAATTTCTGGTAAACCACGAACAATCGTCACAAATGCAGTCGTTGGCCATTTGATTGCAATACGACGAGACATCTCACCACTTGCAAACAAAACTGCTAGAACCAATCCAACCAATAGGCTTACGAATGCAAGCTGAACAGTCATCCAGCTTGCTTCGACGAGCCCTAAAGAGTAACCCGTTAGTTCCATAAATTACTTACCGAAGTACTTGTTGAAGATCTTATCGTATTCGCCGTTCGCTTTTACTGCTGCAAGTGCAACGTTAAGCTGGTCTACAAGTTCTTGGTTGCTCTTGTTTACTGCGATGCCAAAGCCGTTACCGAAGTACTCTTGGTTTGTTACTTGGTCGCCAACGTACGTTAGGTTGTCTTCTTTCTTGAACCATTCTGCTACAACGGCTGTGTCACCGAATACAGAATCGATACGACCGTTTTTCATGTCGATGAATGCATCTTGGTAGCTTGAGTAAGGTACCGCTGTTACGCCAGTCATTTGCTCAAGTAGGAAGCTCTGGTGAGTAGAACCGTTTTGAACGCCAACACGCTTACCTTCTAGTGCTGCTTGGTCTGCTACTTTGCCTTCAAAAGAAATGAATGCTGCAGAGTTATCGTAGTATGCGTTAGAGAAGTTCACTTGTTTAAGACGCGCTTCTGTGATGTCCATTGCCGAGATAGCCGCATCGTAACGTTTGAATTTAAGTGCAGGGATCAAGCTATCGAATGCTTGGTTGTGGAAAGTACACGTTGCTTTCAGCTCTTCACAAAGTGCGTTTGCTAAGTCTACGTCAAAACCCTGAATTTGGTTGTTCTCATCCATGTATTCGAATGGTGCGTACGTTGCTTCCATCGCGAATTTGATTTCTTCTTTAGCCGCTGCGTTAAAAGAAGCAAGGCCGATAAGTGAAGCTAGTAGAATCTTTTTCATTTTGTTACTCCGAATACTGTGTAATAGCGGCCTGTGGCCATTCTTATAATTTGATTGTTTTAATTGATGTTGTGTTTAGCTAGATCTAGTGAGTCAACTTTCTTTTAATAAGTGACTTACTTAATGAGTCAGATACTCGGCAAACTCAGGTGTCTGCGGATTAACGAATGAATCGCTGGTGCCGTGTTCAACGATGTACCCTTTCTCTAGGTACAGAACGTGGCTAGCAATCTTCTTCGCGAAATCGACTTCATGCGTCACGACCACTTGGGTAATGCCCGTTCCGCTCAATTCTTTAATAATGCTCACGACTTGGTTGGTGATCTCAGGATCAAGCGCCGCTGTTGGTTCATCAAACAACAACACATCCGGTTTCATCATCAGCGCACGTGCAATCGCAACACGCTGTTGTTGACCGCCAGACAGTTGAAGTGGCCAAGCGTCTGCTTTGTCGGCAAGTTGAAGTGTCTTTAGGACTTCTTGCGCTTGCTTAATCGCTTCTTGCTTATCCAAACCCGCCACTTTGGTTGGTGCTTCAATCAAGTTTTCCATCACCGTCATGTGTGGCCATAAGTTGTATTGCTGGAACACCATGCCGACTTTACGACGAAGTTTAAGCCCCTGCTTCTCTTGGATTTGGCTTGAAAAATCGAATTGCTCATTCGCAATGTCTAATTCGCCGTTGTCCGCGATTTCAAGCAGGTTCAAAACACGCAGTAATGAACTCTTGCCCGCGCCGCTTGGGCCAAGCAATACCAAGGTTTCGCCACTCTCACAGTCGAAACTGATGTCGTGAAGAACTTGGGTATCACCGTATGATTTGTTGATGCTCTTTACTTGAATACTCATGCCACAATACTGCATTAATTGTCATTTGTTGGTTATTCTATTCAATCCGAGTTTTTATGCAAGAAAAATGTATAAAAAACTACTTTGTTGAATTTTTGTAACAAATATTCCACAAAAAACAGTCGCTATAACTGGTCTTACAACCAAAACTTACAAGTCATTGATAAAGCTAATATCGAGATAAATAGCAAACGTTTTGCTATCAATTTATAAATCATCGCACGGTTGCTTGTTTATGTGTGCACTCTCCTATCAACGCTAATTTACTTGCATAAAAACTAGGGTTAAATAGCTTGGTTTCCTATCCAACTGACTGGATCAAAATGCTTAGTTTTCCTTTAAGGTCGTTTCGAATTATTCACTTAGTGTTGATGAAATATTGGAAATTGAGTTTCCTAGGGAGCGTCACAGCGCAATAAATGCTTTAATGGGTTCGATTCTCAACAACAATTACTGCCCAGCGAACAACGCGCAGTACAGGCAATAAGTCATAAAGCAATTAGCCATAAGCAACAAGCAACAAGCAACAAGCCATCTATTTTTAAAGCGACAACACATTAAGGCAGTCATATGCAAAACGATGTCTCTTCTACGCTCGACTCGAACCAGCGACAGACTCAGCGATCGACTCAACAAGCGCCAGAACCCAAACCTGAGAAAAAAAGCCTCAGTATTTTGTTTGAGCTGAGTAAATTCATTCAGCCTTATAAAGGTCGTGTTATTGCTGCGTTGATCGCGTTGATCTTCACAGCGAGCTTAACCCTTTCAGTCGGACACGGTATTCGTCTTCTTATCGACCAAGGCTTCAGCCAACAATCGTTGTCAGACTTAGGCAGCGCGATTCAATTCATCATGGTGGTGGTCGTGCTGATCTCGATTGGCACCTTCTTCCGCTTCTATTTGGTCTCTTCTGTTGGTGAGCGAGTAAGTGCGGATATACGCCTGTCGGTTTTCAATCACGTGGTGACGCTGCACCCGAGTTACTTTGAAACCAATGGCAGTGGCGACATCATGTCGCGAATCACCACGGATACTACTCTGCTTCAAAGCATCATAGGTTCATCGTTCTCTATGGCGATGCGCAGCGCGTTGATGTGTATTGGTGCAATCATCATGCTGTTTGCGACCAATATTAAGCTGACGTTGATTGTATTGGCCTCGGTGCCATTTATCTTGATTCCGATCCTTGTTTATGGGCGCCGTGTAAGAGCCCTATCTCGCCAAAGCCAAGATTCCATGTCTGATGTGGGTTCTTACGCAGGTGAGGCAATTGAGCACATTAAAACGGTGCAAAGCTACAGCCGAGAAGAGCAAGAGAAAGCATCATTCGCGGTAGAAGTGGAAAAGGCGTATGAGATTGGTCGCCAGCGTGTAAAACAGCGCGCGATTCTTATTTCTGGCGTTATCGTGATTGTATTTAGTGCTATTGCAGGCATGCTTTGGGTTGGCGGCAGTGATGTTATCAACGGCACTATGTCGGCTGGTGACTTAGCGGCGTTTGTGTTCTACGCAATTATGGTTGCTTCATCGTTAGGTACGATTTCTGAAGTGATGGGTGAACTGCAACGCGCGGCAGGTGCGACCGAGCGATTAATCGAGATCCTACAAGTTGAAAGCCATATTGTTGCGCCAGTTGCGAATCCAACTTCGCTTGCTAACGTAACGCCAGAAGTTGCATTTGATGATGTGACCTTCTGTTATCCATCAAGACCGGACCAACCCGCAACAAGTAACCTCACGCTTACTGCCCATGAAGGCAAAGTGTTGGCACTGGTTGGCCCGTCTGGCGCAGGTAAAACTACCCTGTTCGAACTGCTGCAACGTTTCTACGACCCACAAGTGGGTAAGGTCACCTTAGGCGGTGTTGAACTGAATCAGTTTGATCCTAACGAGCTAAGAAAGCAGATGGCATTGGTACCGCAACAACCTGCTCTGTTCAGTAACGATGTGTTCCATAACATTCGCTACGGCAACCCGCAGGCAACAGGCGAGCAAGTGATCGAAGCGGCGAAGAAAGCGCACGCACACGAGTTCATTCAAAACCTACCTGATGGCTACAACAGCTTTCTTGGTGAACGTGGTGTAAGGCTTTCTGGTGGGCAGAGACAACGTATTGCCATCGCACGTGCCATCTTGAAAGATCCAAATATTCTATTGTTGGATGAAGCAACCAGCGCACTAGACAGTGAAAGTGAGCATCACGTACAACAAGCGTTAGAAGAGTTAATGCGTGGCAGAACGACGATCATTATCGCCCATCGATTATCAACAATTAAACACGCCGACCAAATTGCGGTGCTCGATAAAGGACAACTAGTAGACATCGGCGACCACCAGTCTCTCATCAATAGCTGCGAATTGTACCAACGCTTGGTTGAGCTGCAATTCAAACACCTTAGTGCCTAACTATTGGGTGGATGTGCAACTAAGTCACTGACATTGTGTGGTTTCAAGCTTCAAAAACTTAAATCACGCGTGTTGCAGTTTTGTTAATTTAGCGGTAGGGTTTTTATTCCAATAACAACTTATTCCGATGAAGGATAAGTAAATAACGTTAATTACACAGATAACAATAAGAGAGTTCGCATGGAAGCACTATTATCTGACTACCCGGTAGTAACAGAAATTCCTGTCGCTTGGGGAGAAATGGACGCACTCAATCACGTTAACAACGCTGTATATTTTCGCTATTTCGAAACCGCTCGCTTAGATTTTTTCAAGCACGTCGAGCTGATGGAAGAGATGGCGATTACCAAAGTTGGTCCTGTTCTTGGTGACACTTACTGTAAGTATTTCCGCCCAGTCACGTATCCAGATACCTTGATGGTCGGCTCACGTGTTACCGATATTCAAGATGACCGATTCACCATGGAATACGCGATTGTCAGTAAGGCTCAACAGAAACTGACGACCGTTGGCACTGCGACTATCGTGATGTTTGATTTTGCTTCGAACCAGAAAGCCCTGCTCTCGCTGCGCTTAACCAATGAAATCGAAAAGATGAACACGTTGAAAAGCCCATGCTTCAAACAAGAAGCCGTGACAGAATAACGTATTCGTTGGTTGAGAAAGATTCAGAAAGTTTCAGAATCGAGTAGGAGGAGGCCTCGCAGCCTCCGTCCTCTCACACCACCGTACAAGCG